>NZ_JBBFKU010000017.1:0-66006 GCF_037481895.1 Tenuifilum sp. | reverse complement strand
CGAGGGATCTCTTCAAGGGATTGAAGAGAAAAGAGCAATGAGATGCTTCGGCGAAGTCTATCCCGATAAATCGGGACTCAGCACGACAGCGTAATGTTTCGCTTGCGCGCAACATGAAAAATAACCTTAACTAAACAGCATTGATTAATCCATTTGTAAATGTAATTTAACCTAACACTTGGATTAAACTAATATGGATTAGTTATATTTGCTTAGAATTTAATTAATAAAGAAGATTAAAAGTGAATAAGTACAAAACCATAGCCCTAGTAGCACACGATAACCGCAAACGCGACCTTGTGGAATGGGTTGAGTGGAACTGGGCAAAATTACTAAAGCACAAGCTCATTTGCACAGGCACAACCGGCCGTCTTGTTGAGGAGGCCCTAACCAAGATGAATAACGATGCCGGGAATCATTTGCAGCTTACTCGCCTTAAATCGGGTCCACTTGGTGGCGACCAGCAACTAGGTGCTTTAATAGCTGAAGGGAAGATTGACATCCTAATCTTTTTCTGGGATCCCATGCAGGCTCAGCCTCACGATGTGGATGTTAAGGCTTTGCTTCGCATTGCTACAGTTTACAATATTCCCACAGCCACCAACCGTTCAACAGCCGACTTCCTAATAAGTTCGCCACTTATTGAACAGGAGTACACCCCAAAACTAAAGGATTACAGCCAGTACATAAACAGAGACGTTTACTAAAAATATTGAGCCATGGAACGTAACGAGTATCGCGAAAATGTAAAAAAAGCCATTGACGAAATTTTCGACCAGATTGAGGCATTGAGGGCTAAAGCCGATAATGCCTCCGATAAGGTAAGGCAGGAATACAATGAAAAAATCAAGGAGCTTGAAATGCTTCGTAATCAAATGGAAAGCAAGCTCGATGAACTTGCCCAGGCAGCCGATAGCAAGTGGGACGAGGTGAAAGATACTGTAAATTCCAGCCTTGAATCGTTCAAGGAGGGCTTCAAGAAGTTAGGTTCGCTTTTCGATTAGCCAATATTACACTTACAAATGAATGCATTTGAACTTTCCCTAATTGTAGGGATTGTACTACTATTAATTGCTTGGATTATTGTTCTTACCGATGTCCTTCGTAACAGATTCCCTGAACGGAATATTTGGATAATTTACTTAATCATTACTCCTCCCCTGGCTGTGTTGGTATATCCCATAGTTCGGGAAAAACTTTTAAGAAATGCAAGAAAGTAGTGTGAGTTGAAATTACTCATTTTCAAGTTTAAACCTTATCCGTACAATTCCATCGGAGTAATCGGCCGAGATAATTTTGAATCTCCCTATTTCCTTGGAGTTAGCCACGTGCGGACCAATACAGGCACAAGCATCGTAGTTTCCCACCCTAATAACCCTGATTGATTCCGGGGCATCGGCGGGTAATTTGCTTAAATCAAGGAAAGTTGACGCATTGCTTTTATCGGTAAACTCCTCGGTTACATTTAGGTTTTGTGAGATAACTTCATTCACCCTACTCTCAATTGTTTTTAGTTCCTCATCAGTCAGGGCTCTTGGGATGCGATAGTCGCACTTGGACTTTTTTTTCTCCACATGGCTACTGAACGCCCTACCACAATTGTAAAGCCGCACCATTGTTTGGTTAAGAATATGTTCGGCTGTATGCATACGGGGATCGTAATTCTTTTCGCTCATTTCAGTGTAAATTTTCCTGTAAAAATAGTAAAAAGGGAAAGCAATATTTGCTGAAACAAATAGGCTGTAAATGTTGACAGAAAAAAGCACCCATCAGGCTAAAAACAATTACTTTTGCCGGGTAAAACTTGTCAAATGTTCGATTTATCCAAAAAACGCTGGCAGTGGGCTGCCATGCTTTTCATGGCTTTTGTTTGGGGAGCCTCGTTCATCCTGATGAAGCGCGGTCTCGATGCGCTTAGCTACGTTCAGGTGGCTGCGCTCCGAATATTTTTCAGCTTTTTGATACTTCTACCCCTTTCAATAAAAAACCTAAAGCTTATAAACCGCCAGAATTTTTGGCCGCTGCTAGGATGCGGATTACTGGGTAACTTTTTCCCAGCATTCCTTTTTACACTTTCTGAAACCCAGATCTCCAGCTCGCTAGCAGGCATCCTCAACGGGCTTACCCCTTTCTTTACGGTAATTGCGGGTTTGTTGTTATTCAAACATAAGCCCAATGTTTTCCAAAGTATAGGCGTTCTAATCGGTTTTGTTGGGGCATCAATTCTAATAACCAACGGAAATTTTTCGTCGTTTGGCCATGTAAACCTTTATGCACTGCTAGTTGTGCTGGCCACTATGATGTATGGCATTAATTCCAATATTATTCGGTTTAAACTATCGGGGTTAACCGGAGTGCAAATTACATCGCTAATCTTTTTCATGATTGGCATTCCGGCTGGTATTATACTTATATCAACCGATATTGGGGCTGCCATGCAGCACCCGGCATTTGCAACGAGCATTCTGGCTACCATTGTGCTAGCAACATTTGGCTCAGTAATTACTCTATTTGTGTTTAATAATCTTATTCACCACACCAGCGCAATTTTTGCTTCATCGGTAACCTACATTATTCCTTTCTTTGCGCTACTATGGGGCATTCTTGATGGCGACCATATTGGAGCACTACAAATTGTCTCGCTGGTAATAATCCTGATTGGGGTTTACCTCTCAAGCTTACGCCGCAAGCCAAAATTGCTTTAAAATCAGGTCATTTGGATAAAATTAATCAATTTTATCCAAAAGGGGTTGACTTTACCCTTATTTGTCCATACCTTTATTTCTAAAGTCAAAAACCTTTTTTGGCATGACAAAGGACAAAAAAAAGAAAAAGGCCGATAAACCTAAAGAAACAAAAAAAGCCAAAAAGCATCACCTGCCTGATTTAGGAAACGACCATTACGAAGCGGTAGAGGCACATGTTGATAGGATGGATAAAAAGACCTATGAGCATGAAATTGAAAAACTCCATGTGGAACTGGTAAAACTCCTTGAATGGATAAAGCACCAAAAATTAAAGGTTGTTTTACTGTTCGAGGGGCGCGATGCTGCCGGAAAGGGCGGTGTAATTAAAACCATAGCCGAACGGCTAAACCCTCGTTTTTGCCGAATTGTTGCTCTAGGTGTACCTACCGAGAAAGAGAAAACCCAATGGTATTTCCAGCGATATGTAGCCCACCTACCCGCTGCCGGCGAGATGGTTCTGTTTGACCGAAGCTGGTATAACCGGGCTGGCGTTGAAAAGGTCATGGGATTTTGTTCCGAGGAGGAGTACACTGAGTTTCTACGCTCATGCCCTGAGTTTGAACGCATGCTGGTTCGTTCGGGTATAATACTCATTAAATACTGGTTCTCCGTTAGCGACAAGGAACAGGAACGTCGCTTTCAGGAGCGTATCGACGATCCAACCAAGCGATGGAAACTCAGCCCAATGGATATTGAATCGCGCAACCGATGGGTGGAATACTCCAAGGCCAAAGATGTTATGTTTGCCCACACCGATATTAAACAAGCCCCGTGGTGGGTGGTTCGTGCCGACGATAAAAGGCGTGCCCGCCTCAACTGTATCCATCACCTGCTAAGCCTTATCCCTTACCAAGACCTCACCCCTCCCCCTGTAAAACTTGAACCCCGCAGGATCGACGAAAGCTATGTTCGTCCGCCTATCACTGACCAGAACTTTGTTCCTGAAGTTTACTAGCAGTAATGGCTGCCTTATAGGGCAGCCATTTTTACTAAGTTATGAAAATAACTATCTGATTTCACTGGGGTGAGCAATACGAAATCATTCAGTTTCAATATTTATCCAATTCAGACAACAGCCGTTTAACCATTTTTACATTGTTTTTTCTAAACTTAAAAGTATAAGGTTGATTTCCAAAATACACCCTAATTTCCACCTTATCACCCGATTTCAACTTCTGCAATACATTATTAGGTAAAGGGGTAATAAACATATCGTAATGTTTTGTACTTGTTTTTGTTTTGGGATATAACGATCCGATCGAAGTTGAATCGCTTAGTAATATCGAACTATAGTACGTTTCAGTTTCCGAAGAAGTTGAATGCTTCAAACTTCGATTCCTTAACTCAAATGTTTCATTGTTAATTCTTATATATGATTTATTATCGAGGGGCAACTTAGGCTCAGAACTAATTATCTTACAGAAAATAATCGTGCTATCAACTTTTCTACTGTAGTTTCTCTCTAATACAATATCAGCAATATTATTACCACGAATTCTTTCGGAAGGATGAATTAGCATCCTGTAAGTAACTCTCTCTACTTTTTTGTAATCGTCAAAATCCTTCTGATAGGGCCGCCAAACTATTGTTGAGCATGAACTAAACACAAAAAGCAGAAAAGGTAGCGCTAACTTTTTCATTGTAATTTATTATTAACCCGTTTTGTAATATTTTAATAAGTATGTGATTTTTTACATCAATCATTATACCAAATTCATTGTGCTATATATTTTCAAAAACGGGTATGCTATCAATCTTAACTGGGCGGCCATTTTTTAGCCCAACACCAATTATCTTAGCCTTAACGGCTAATTTCCCCTCGGGCATTTTAATCACTTCTTGATCAAAGATCATTCGTAAATGGCCCTCCTTGTGGGTGGTTAACCGGACAACAAATATATCGCCACTGGTTAGCGAGTACTTGTAGTCAATCTCAATACGCGACACCACAAGGTCAATGCCCTCATTGTGCAACCTGGCAAAATCGATTCCCTTGCTCAACAAGTACTTGTGACGGGTGTGTTCAAGGTAGTTCAGGTAGCGAGCATTGTTAACAATACCCTGCAAGTCGCATTCGTAATCACGAACCTCAAACTCTAACTCAAAAACTTCCATAATTTTTACGTTTTACTTCCAGTTCCTTAACTTATAGCCGCTCACAGAGTAGTAAAGAATTATAAAGTACGATGGTATCAGAATAATGTATGCCATTTGGGGCGAAAAAGAATCGGAAAGTCGGCCCCAAAGCAAGGGCAGAATGGCACCACCCGCAATGGCCATGATAAGCACCGCCGAACCCGTTTTAATAAATTTGCCTAAATCGTGAATGGCCAAAGGCCAGATGGCAGGCCAAACCAATGCATTTGCTAAACCAAGCAGTGCAAGTGCAAGAATTGAGTAAGTTGGCGATGCCAAAACTACGACAATACTTAAAACTATACCCAGCAAAGCAGACGCAATGAGAGCCGTGCGCTGCGAAATAAGTTTTGGTATCAGTAATATTCCAGCCAGGTACCCAACTATCATGGCAATAAGGGTATATGTTGTAAAAACCTTTGCGGTTTCAATTTTAAAACCTTGCGATATTCCATAGCGAATTATGGTATCGCCTGCTATTACCTCAACACCAACATAGAAAAACAGGGCAATAGCACCAAGTATTAGCTGCGGGAACTGGAAAATACTTGATTTATTGCTAAAATCAGTAACAGAATCTACGGAATCATCCTCTGTTTCTACGTCGGGCAGCGGGGCATAACGTACAGCAATCCCCAGGAAAACGAGTATTGATGTCATTACCAGGTACGGCCCAATCACTCTGTGCGCTAAGCTATCGAGGGCCGCAGCGCGGGCAATACTATCCATCCCCTCAAGCGATTTCACAAAGGCATCGCCATCATTAAGGATGTAGTAGGCCAGTATAAGCGGAGCAATGGCTCCAGCTAGCTTATTACAAATCCCCATTATACTTATACGCCTTGCAGCACTCTCGCGGGGTCCTATTATGGTGATATACGGATTTGCAGCTGTTTGCAGCACAGCCAACCCTGCTCCCATAATAAACAGTCCACTCAGAAACATCCAGTATGCTCTGCTCAACGCTGCGGGAACAAACACAAGGGTTCCTACAGCCATCACCAGTAAACCCACTGTCATGCCCCTGTGGAAACCTGTCTTTTTCAACACCCACGATGCCGGCAAAGCCATTACGGTATAGGAGATATAAAAGGCAAAAGCTACCAGGGTAGCCTCAAAATCGGTAAGCTCACACGAAATCTTAAAATACGGAATAAGGATGCCGTTTAACCAGGTTACAAAACCAAAAATGAAAAATAACGCTCCAATAATGAGCATAGGCAGAAAATTGCCTTTACTTTTTTGAGAGTTCATTGCAGTTGTTTTAGGTTAAGGTACCCCAAAAATAGAAAAATATTGATGAGCGAAGAGGACAAATCAAAATAAAAAAGGAAACTTAAACCTTTACAATAATAATATCGTCCCAGCGAGTGGTGTACATGGGCGAAATACGTTCCTGGCGTAATTTCCATTTACGTCCAGCCCCCTGGGCAGCAACTTTAACCGTATGTCTTCCATACTTATCGTTTAGTTTATCCACAACCACCATTAGCTTACTGTGTTTTTCCCGGTCAATGCTATCGAAGAGCGAGGTTTGAACATGCTGGTTGGTTGAAATACCCGTTACAATTACTCCTGCCTTCTTGTACCGGAATCCCGGCTTGTATATACTTTTTAATCCAATAAGGGCGTAGTGTATCAGTTCCATGGTGCTGCTCGTGGGCACAGGC
Organism: Tenuifilum sp.; assembly: GCF_037481895.1. Classification (NCBI taxonomy): domain Bacteria; kingdom Pseudomonadati; phylum Bacteroidota; class Bacteroidia; order Bacteroidales; family Tenuifilaceae; genus Tenuifilum; species Tenuifilum sp. The sequence goes on along the minus strand of NZ_JBBFKU010000017.1, from coordinate 59,453 downwards.
AGGGTTATGGTTTTACTTGCCGAGTACTGGGGTAAATCGTCGCGAAAATAGTTGGTGTGTGCAAAAACTATTACCACTTGCGCAACCGACTGCTGCTTACGCAATTTTTGGGCGCAACTCGCCGCAAACGATGCCACCGCCTCACTCAGGTATCCAAAGTCAGTTTGCATTTCGCCAAAGGAACGGGTTGTTGCAATTGCCTTTTTGGGTGGAGCAGCATGCTCCAAATCAATACAGGGTATTCCCAGTAACTCCTTTTGGGTTCGGAGTCCAACCACTGACATGTGCTGCCTTACCCAACCTGCGGGCATTCGGGTAAAATCGTATGCTGTATTAACACCATAGCGGGCCAGAAACTTACTGTACTGCCGGCCTATTCCCCAAACCTCACCAATCTCGAACCCTTTTAGCGCGTCAACACGCTGCTGGTCGTTGGCAATCATATAAACTCCCTGGTGCTGTGGCTGCTTTTTTGCGATATGGTTAGCAACCTTTGCTAACGTTTTGGTAGGGGCTAAGCCCAAACTTATGGGAATACCGGTATTCCGCATGGTGGTTTTCCGAATATGTCGGGCATAATCCATTAAATCAACATAGCTGAAACCGTGCAGCCCAAGAAAAGCCTCATCAATGGAATATATTTCGATATCGGGGGTAAAGCTGGCAAGGGTATTCATCACCCTTTGGCTCATATCGCCATAAAGCGTATAGTTTGATGAGAAGACAGCAACATTGGCCTTTTCAATCAGTTCCTTAATCTTGAAGGCTGGCTCACCCATTTTGATACCAAGGGCTTTTGCCTCGTTGCTGCGGGCAATTACACAACCATCGTTGTTCGACAGAACAACAACAGGCCTCCCAATGAGCGAAGGGTCAAAAACACGCTCGCACGAAGCGTAAAAGTTATTGCAATCGGCAAGAGCGTACATGGCTAAAACTTATGGATGACGTAGGTTACAATCCCCCATACCACAAAGTCGTTTTCCTCTGTAACCTTTATGGGTTTATATGCCGGATTTGCCGGCATAAGGTAGATTCCATCCTTTTTAATCCGAATGGTTTTAAGCGTAAACTCACCATCGATATAGCATACTGCTTTACGCCCATCGGTGGGTGGTAACGATTTGTCGATAACCAGAATATCGCCATCGTTAATTCCCTCATCAACCATTGAATCGCCACGGACTCGACCATAAAAGGTTGAACTAGGATTCTTGACCAGTTCCTTGTTTAAATCAAAGGCTAAATCGATATAGTCCTGCGCTGGCGACGGAAAACCAGCCTTTATTCCTTCGGCCAAAGGAAGTGAAAGGTCGGATGTTGTGTCGGCAGTAAAAAAATCAATCTTAGGTGTAGCTTTTATCAGCCTCATGCTTGTTTAGGGGAGTTAATCTGTTTAACTACACTAATAACAAATGCAATACGCGAATGGTTTTTACTTGTTTTAGGAACAAGAACAAGGAGTGCAGCAAGATACCCTGCAACCAATCCTTTAAGTACTCCTGCAGTAAAAGGATCGGCGCTAGGAAACATTACCACGCCAAAGGCAAATAGGGCAAAAAGTATAAGCAAAACAAAGCTTACAGTTTGCCTTCGGGCTAACCGCTTGTGGTAATCGAGCCTTGAATCAATGTAAATACTATCAGTGCCCTCAATGAGTTTTGTACGTTCATCGGCCGACAATCCCTTTTCGTTATCAACCAATATCTTAATTGCTGAACTGCTGTCCATAACATTCAGATTTTTTTACAAATTTACTACATTAAACCATGAACTTATCAGGAATGCTAAAAAGAAAAAAGGCCCTCAGGCCTTTTCCCTTGATTGTTAAGCAAATCTACCTATATGCGGGATTAACATTCGGATTTGAGGGGTAGTAAAGGTTTACCTTGTAGTTAAATGAAATGAAATTATTCTCGCCAATGGGAACATCAATGCGTAAATCCCTGTACTTTTTCAGATCGGGCTTTTTAAAGTAAACTAGCCCTCGGACTGACTCGTTTTTGGATAGGGTTGTTTTGCGGAGCGAGTTATTGATCCATGCATCTGTTGATGCGTAAATCTGATCGCTTCGGATATTATTCATCTCCTGGGAGAATTCGGCAAAATTAAGGGTTGTCCCTGCCGCTGCAGCAGCCACCTCGGTTCGGTTAACTGCACGCTGTTTGGTATCCTTAGCATCGGCTGAGGCTGTTGCAACCATTACCGGTAATGCCAATGCAGCTACTGCAATTGAAGCAGTAGCAAGGTTTTTCTGATTAGCCTCAAGCTGCGATTGCGCCAATTCATTTTTAAGAATTTCTAGTTCGGGATCAGCGGCATAGATTGGGAATGTGCTGTACACAATCTGATTGATTACCGGATCCCACTTCCCGCTATCGGTAAACATCACCATTTTTTCGGGGCAAACCAGAAAATCCTCATCGGTAGAGTTAATCACCTCTATATCGAACACCAAGTAGGCACCTGTAGTACCATGGTAAGCGCAATGTACCACAAAACCATCCTTAAAGTAACTTGTAAATTCTTTCCCACTTTCCCAGGTTGTATTTGTTTCCTTAGATTTTAACCTGATAACCGGGTTTGGAGTTGCACAAGAAGCCAACAAGCTTACTACAAGGATGTAACTGGCTAACTTTTTAAAAGGTTTCATCCGTACAAAAATATTTATATTATTAATTACTAACTCGTTACTCTCTTGCTTTTAACAAACTTTATCGAGCGGATGGAACACCCATAGTTTGACTTCGTCGAGCTCGCAAAAAACGCTCGGTTGTTCATCTGTGTTTGTGCAAGTTGCCTTACATGGGTGTTTCATAGATTTCAGGTAGTTGGTTTTACGTAAAACATCAAATAATATGCCACGAACCGTTAAAAATCAATCATTCTCATACATTAATTTGATGTTGATAAACATCTATGGAACAATTGAAGTGAAAGATCACTCCAGTTAGGTTAAAAATGAGATTACTCGCTGTGTTCGGGATGACGGTTTACGATATTCGTGAATCGTTGAACCTTGTTCGTAACACCTTTGTCATGTTGAGCGGTAGCGAAACATCTCTTTAGGGCCGATTAGAGTTCCTTCGCTCCCCGCTAGGGCGGGACAGGCTGCTCAGGATGACAAGGAGTTGACAGTTGATGGTTGATAGTTGATAGTGAAAAAAAGCATTTCACTAAACACTAAAAACCAAACACTACTCTCCATCTTTCCTGTAAACTGCACACTGTATACTGCACACTATTCAAAAGATCCTTCGCTGCGCTCAGGATGACAAATTATGGTTCTTCTCATTTAAACTACATTGCATGTTAATTGTATGTTAATACTTACCTCTAAAAAAATTTGTGGGGTAAGGAAAGATGCTATAACTTTGCACAAACCTAAAAGGATGTTCTACTTACTGCTCTGCATATTATCATCTACAGTAGTTTTAATCACCTTTAAGTTACTCAACCGCTTTTCAGTCAACAATTTTAGTGCAATCATCATTAACTATTTGGCAGCCAGCGTAGCTGGTTTTTTTTTGGCCAAAGGTGAACTATCGGGGTTTTATCAGCTAGGCATACTACCCATACTACTGATGGTGGCTATGGGCGTCCTTTTCATAACCATGTTCCATTTCCTGGGTAAGAGTACTCAAACAGCTGGTGTTGCCATAACGTCGGTAGCTGCTAAGATGTCAGTAATAATCCCCATACTGGTATCGGTACTGATTGACCCAAACGATAAGTTAAATGCAGTACGACTAGCAGGCATTGTGCTTGCCTTAATTGCTGTTCTCTTACTTGTAATACCGCGGAAAACAGAAAAATTTAAACCGGTTAAAACATATCTTCCACTAATAATCTTTTTGGGTATTGGAATGGTAGATGCGTCGGTTAAGGTTGCACAGCAATACTTTGTAACCAACGAGCTAAATCCCTTGTTCAATGCGGTTGTATTTGCCATGGCTGGCATTACAGGCTTACTACTGCTACCCTTTAATACCCATGCAGCCAAGGATTTTCTTAAATTCAAAACATGGCTACTAGGAACATTGCTGGGGTTGGCAAATTTTGGATCGATGTATTTTATGGTAGCTGCGCTTAACCATGTTGGAAGCAAAGGAACTCCATTGGAGGGATCGGTTCTTTTCGGCATAAATAATTTGGGTGTAGTACTGGCAGGAACGCTGGTTGGGCTGCTTCTATTTGGCGAAAGGCCAAGCAAAACAAATCTTTCCGGGATAGCCCTTTCTGTATTGGCATTTGTAATACTTATGCAAAGCTAAATGGTTGAAGTTGCTGACACATATAAAACAATCGATTCGCCTGCCGAGGGAATTTACAAGGAAAAAGGCAGTAAGTTCCTTGCTAAAGCATACCCTGTAAGAACCGAGGAGCAAGTAAAAGCAATAGTTGAGCAGCTTAAGGAAGAATTCTATGATGCCCGGCATCACTGCTACGCATATATACTAGGGCCAAAGGGCGACAAATGGAGGGCTAACGACGACGGCGAACCATCGGGTACTGCAGGCAAGCCCATTCATGGGCAACTGCTCAGCTTTAACCTAACCAACGTTTTAGTGGTGGTAATACGTTACTTTGGGGGAACAAAGCTAGGAGTATCGGGCTTGATAAATGCCTATAAAACGGCAACCCACGATGCCTTAAACAATGCAAAAATTATCACCCGAACCGTTGATGCCATTTACAGTGTAACCTTTGGTTACACCATGATGAATGAGGTGATGCGATTAGCCAAGGACTTAAACCTTCAACTACTAGAGCAGCAATTTGATAATACCTGCATTATCAGGGTAAGGATTCGGCGCTCACTGGAAAGCGAGTTCCTATCCAGATGCTCCAAGATTGAAGGACTTATTGCCGATTTTGAATTTGAGGATTGATGTACTAGCCCCGTTTATCGGGGCTTTTTTTTGAACCATATACTTAAACACAAAATAAAAACTATGAAAAACAGAAGTTTGGTAGCAATCAACGATCTGAGCAGGGATGAGATATTCAGAGTTCTCGACCTTGCCGAGGAGTTTGAGAAAAACCCTATTCAGCGAATCATGGAAGGGAAAGTGGTGGCAACACTTTTCTTTGAACCGTCGACCCGAACCCGCTTGAGCTTTGAAAGCGCTGTAAACAAGCTAGGCGGACGGGTAATTGGCTTTTCGGAGGCATCAACCAGTAGTGTGTCCAAAGGCGAAACCCTTAAGGATACTATTCTCACCGTAGCCAACTATTCCGACCTGATAGTGATGCGACACCCCGTGGAGGGTAGCGCACGCTATGCAAGCGAGGTATCGCCTGTTCCCATTGTTAATGCAGGTGATGGAGCCAACCAGCATCCAACCCAAACCCTACTCGACCTTTACTCCATTCGCAAAACGCAGGGCAAGCTCGATAACCTGAAGATTGTAATGGTTGGTGACCTTAAGTATGGTCGAACCGTTCACTCCCTGTTGATGGCCATGAGCCAGTTTAACGCCTCGTTTACATTTATTTCGCCCGCCGAACTCCGAATGCCATTGGAGTATAAAATGTATCTCGATGAGTTAGGCTTAAAGTATGAGGAGCATACCGATTTGGCCGAAAACATTAAGGATGCCGATATTGTTTACATGACCCGGGTTCAGCGCGAACGCTTCTCCGACCCCATGGAATACGAAAAGGTAAAAAACGCCTACATCCTGAAAAACTACATGCTTGAAGGCACAAAGCCAAACATGCGAGTGCTACATCCGCTGCCCAGGGTAAACGAAATAAATACTGATGTAGATGAATCGCCAAAGGCATACTACTTTACTCAGGCTCTAAACGGCGTTTACACCCGTATGGCGATCATGGCTCTTATTTTAGGTCTAAAAAAGTAAAAGAATATCGATATGAAAGACAAGAAACATCTGAGTGTTAGCGCCATTGAGAATGGAACAGTAATTGACCACATACCGGCGCAAAACCTGTTTAAGGTTATTACCATCCTCGGACTCGATAGGATACCAAACCAAATAACCTTTGGAACAAACCTGGAGAGTAAGCTACTCGGCAAAAAGGCTATTGTTAAGATTGCCGATAAGTACTTTGAGCGCGATGAGATTAACCGAATAGCCCTTGTTGCACCTCATGCCAAGCTCAATATCATTAAAAACTACGAGGTAACGGAGAAAATGCTGGTTGAAGTACCCAATGATATTGCTGGCATTGTAAAATGCGTTAACCCCAAATGCATCACCAACGTTGAAAAGGTTACCCCAAAATTCAAGGTGGTTGATAAGAATGGCGTATCGCTAAAATGCCATTACTGCGAAAAAATTACCGACCAGGAACACATGGAGTACCTCTAAACAAAAAAGCCCCGGACGCGGGGCTTTTTTTTGCCTGATACCCATTACGAAATCGAGATCTGACGAACGGGTTTAACCTTAGCTTCTTCCTTCTTTGGGATGATAATGCTTAAGATGCCGTCCTTGTACGAAGCTTTAATCTTATCGGTGTCGGCTGTATCGGGTAAGGTGAACGACCTTTTGAATGAGGAGTAACGGAACTCACGACGCATTACCTTTTCGTCCTTATTCTCCTCCTTAACCTCTTTCTCGCTGGAGATCTCCAGCACGTTGTTGTTCAAGTCAACCTTAAAGTCCTTCTTGTCGAACCCGGGAGCAGCCACCTCAATGGTGTAATCGTCCTTCCCCTCCTTGATGTTTACCGAAGGGATTGTTACACTCTCGCTGTCGTCAAAGAAACGGCTGATGAAATCATCCCCAAAGAACTCATCTACCAGACTTGGTAGAGTGCTTCTGCGACGTAACATTGGCATCATAGTTTTACCCTCCCTTTTTTTTGGTTAGACATCAATGCTTTCACCTAACATTTTTCAAACCGTATGCCAACCCTTTATTCGTGTCAATTTTTCATAAAACTTGTAAAACAAAGGTCAATTTGTCATAGAAAAGTATAAAATTGACTCTAACCCAATCAATATGAATTAGGTGAGATTGATTGGCTTGTTTTAAATTTCATTGATTTTGTTTGTAAACGCAATTTCAATGTCGTTAAGTTAGGGATAGTGCCCTGTTGATTCCCGACATTTCGGAATAAACTCCGCCTAAACATCATTCTGCCATGCTGAACCCGCTGAAGCATCTTTTTTGCTCTTTTTTATTTCATACTTGCCTGAGCCCCTTCGCTCTCTGCCGTTTACTGGCAGGGAGACAGCCCTACCTTAATATCCGTTCACCTCAAGCGCTTTTTGGTAGTGCATTTCAGTGAACTCATACCTAAACTTAGTTTTACCGATTTTTTTAAGATTCATGGGGTTGTATTCCAAATACCTAAAAGTATTTAATGGAATAGTATCATTAAAAACAACTAAAATTGAATCAGGGCCGCAGGTATTTGAAGTAAACGGGTCGACAGGCCCACCCAACCCACAAGTAATTCTATTTATTGAATCATAAGGCGCAATGTGAAACGATAATTCATTATTCGCTTCACCATGACAATACACATTCACATTTATCTTATGCATTGTTTTATTTACGAACCAGTTATCTCCACAAACCCACTTATCACAACTGGCATGTGAAAATATCACGATTAACCCAACTGATATTAATAATTTGAAAAACGCTCTCATAGGATTAACAAATTAAATATTTTCATAGATTTTCATTATGAATCCTTGCCTGAGACCCTTCGCTCCCCGCTGTTTCCCGGCAGGGATACAGTCCTACTTTAATACCCGTTCACCTCAAGCGCTTTTTGGTAGTGCAGTTGATTTATTTCGTAAATGTACTCCTTATTCCTGCGCTGGTAATTTAAAGGATTTAATAGGTCAAACTCCCAAAACTCCTGCGTGTTGAACTCCAGCGTATCGTCAAAAATAATTATTACTTTATCCACTGCACATCTACTAACTCCATTATATACGAATTGAGCATATCCTAAACCACAACTGGTTAATGTAGCGCTACTCTTAGGTCCAATGCTAAGGGATGTCTTGCTGTCAGTTGCTTCCCCGCAGCAGGACCGGATATATACCCTATGATCCGTGGCATTTACGTACTTGTAATCTTCACATACACTTTTATCACACGAATAAAAAAGTGATGCAAACACAGCAAATAGGTATAATTTATAAACTTTCATCGCTTTAAAATTTTAAAAAAGTTTGCAAGTTTTTTATTAATAGGCCCCTTGAGTCTTTTGCCCAGTAATTTTGGTTCTTAACTAATCAAATTGTGTTAAAGTCCTCCTGCCGTTTACCGACAGGGATACAATCCTACCTTAAGTACCCGTTCACCTCTAGCGCTTTTTGGTAGTGCGACTCGGTAAAGTTATACTTTTTATTACTTTTCCTGTTGTAATTCTCCCACTTCTCAATGTTCTCTGGATTGAATTCCCAATAATTTAAGGTATTAAATACTAGAGTATCATCAAAAACTAACAGTATTGAATCTATTCTGCAAGTACTCGAAACGAATGGCGGTGGTGAAGACCCTATGTCACATGTTATTTGTTTTAGGGAATCATTAGGCATTAATGAGAATGATAATTCAGTACTGATACTGCCAAAACAATATACATCAACAGATATTTTATGTTCGGTCGTATTTACAAACCACCAATCACCGCAGACTTCTTTATCACAACTGGCATGTGAAAATATCACGATTAACCCAACTGATATTAATAATTTGAAGAACGTTCTCATAGGATTAACAAATTAAATATTTTCATAGATTTTCATTATGAATCCTTGCCTGAGACCCTCCGCTCCCTGCCTTTTACTGGCAGGGAGACCGTTTTACCTTAAGTACCCGTTAACCTCAAGCGCTTTTTGGTAGTGCAGTTGATTTATTTCGTAAATATATTCCTTATTCTTGCGCTGATAATTATCCCAGTTTAGCAAGTCAAACTCCCCAAAATCCCGTGTATTAAGTTCTAGAGTATCATCAAAAATAATGAGCACTCTATCCACTACACAGCCGCTTAATCTATTATATAAAAAATCAGAATATCCTAAAGCACAACTGGTTAATGTAGCGCTACTCTTAGGGCCTATGCTAAGGGATGTATTGCTATCGGTTGCTGCCCCGCAGCAGGACCGGATATACACCCTATGATCCGTGGCATTTTCAAACCTGTAATCTTCACATACATCCTTATCTCCACAAGAATTAAGAAAGGATACAATTACAGCAAATAGGTATAATTTATATGCTTTCATCGCTTTTAAAGGTTTTAAAAAGTTAGCACGTTTTTTTTATTAATAAGCCCCTTGATTCTTTTACCTAGTAATTTTGGTTCTTAACTAATCAAATTGAGTTAAAGTCCCCCCTCCGTTTACTGGTAGGGAAACTATTTTACTTGAGTACCCGTTAACCTCAAGCGTTTTGCGATAAAGCGAATCGGTAATTTCATAAACAAACGTATTCTTTTTCCGAGCTTTAAAGTTCATGGGATTGTATTCTAAATATTTAAATGTGTTTATTGAAAGAGTATCATCAAACACAATAACTATAGAATCTACCTGAAAATAGTTTGATGTAAAAGGATTCGAAGGCATACCCATGTCGCAGGTAACTTTTGATATGGAATCAATTTGCTGTATTTCATAACTCATATCAGTTATTAAACCGAAATATGCATATGAATTAATTTTCACCCTATGTGTAGTACGGTTTATAAACCAGAACTCTCCACATTCTGTTTTATCACAACTGGCATTAGTAAGGAAGAAAAATATAGTTGCTATCACAATGTAAGAAGCAATCTTTTTGATTATCACAATATTAAAGATTTGAATAAAAATCAATTAAATTATCAATATCATCGTTTTTTTTAAATTTTGAGGTTTATTTTGTTTTAGCGAAGATTTAAAAGAGAAAATCTGTAACCCCATTTTTTTCACTAAAATAATAATTTTAATGATATGAACAAGAGGCCAAATTATGCAAAGCAACAAACTGTAAACATTTTTTTGTAACTTTTGCGGGATTTTGCCACGGTAAGTATGAGCTCTGATAGCCAAAATAATAACTCCTACCATAATTGGGATAATTTTGATTCCAACCTTCTGATACCCTTAATCTTTCAGAACGAGAGCAGCATATACCTAATCCAGAACTTTAGGGTTGTTTTTGCCAATCCAAGTTTCACTAAGCTTACCGGCTATGCACAGGAGGAACTCAACGAAATACTTTTCCTTGACGTGGTTCACCCCAAGGACAGAAAGCTGGTTAAAATACTGTTCAACAACGATTTTGCCGAAATCCGCAAGCACACATCCAACAGCTTTACCCTGCGTATTCTAACCCGCTATAACGAGCTAAAATGGATTAAAACCATTTTTTCAATAATTGATTGGCAGGAATCGCCGGCACTCCTATGTACTAGTTACGACATTACCCAACAAAAGGAAGCAGAGGAGAGCATGGCCAACCAGGAGCAGAACCTGAGCATGCTCGTAAACGCCTTTGGCGATTTAGTTTTTATCGTTAACCACAACTACAATATTGTACAAATAAATAACGCCGTTCTGAGCGCCCTTGGATACCATGAACATGAGATACTGCTTGAGTCGTTTGTTAAACTACATGCCGAGAGTGAAAGGGGAATAGCCATAACCTCGCTTATGGAAGTTTTTGATGGCGACCGCAAACTATACATCACTGAGTTTGTGCGTAAAAACGGAAAGCCTCTCCCGCTTGAGGTTAGAATGATAAAAGGCTACTGGCGCAAGCGCGATGTAGTATTTGTTATTGCACGTGACATTACTGAACGCATTGAGGCCGAAGCGGCCATAAAGCAATCGGAAGAAAAGTTCTTTAAAGCATTCAATTCCGGTGCTGTAATGATGACCATTAGCACCCTTAACGAGGGCATATATATTGATGCAAACAGAGCGTTTTTGGAAAAGGTAGGATACGATTACTCTGAAGTTATTGGGCAAAAATCATCGGAACTTAGAATATTTAAGCAGATTGAGCGGCGCAATGAGCTGATTGATGCTGTAAAGCGGGAGAACAGGGTCGATAAAATAGAGGTGGAAATAGTTAATAAAAAGGGTGAAACCTTTACAACGCTTCTCTCCGCTGAGATTATCAACATACAGGGCACCGATTGCTTGCTTGTTGCCATGAGCGATATAACCTACCGTAAACAGGTTGAGGAAGAGCTTGCCCGTAGTAGAGCACAGCTAAGAGGGACAATTGATAATTTACCTTTCATTGCCTGGCTCAAGGATAGCAAATGTGGCTATTTGCTAGTGAACAAAAAGTTCACCAACCACTTTGGAATCACCGATGATCAAGTTTTGGGCAAGGTAGATACCGAACCTTGGCCCTCGCCACTTCTCGATATTCTCAAACAGAAGGAAAACGAAGTGCTAAAAAGCAAGCAAACTGTAAAATGGGAGATTCGTGAAGGTGAACGCAGAATTGAGGAATGGTGGGAATTTCAGCTAACACCTGTGTTTAATGTGAACAAAAAGGTAATTGCCATTACTGGGATAGCACGAAAAATAACCGACCAAAAAATTAACCAAATAAAAATCCAGAAACACCTCGACCGGCAAATACTGCTCACAAAGGTTTCGTACGTTTTTAACACAAACCTACCTTTTTCAAAGCAGGCAAACGAATCGTTAAACCTTATTGTAAGCGAAATTGGCTTACGAAAGGCCTTTATCCTTATTGGTAGTGAAAGTGATTTTGATATTTTTACGTGTTGTTCAAGTACGGCTAATGATTTGGCTGAACCACTCCGGGTATACTACTCCGATAACTACACCAGCATTACTTCACATTTCCAGCAGGAAAACAAAGTAATTTTCGACATTTCCGGCTCAACCATGCCCTCGTACGACAACCTTAAAAAATTAACCAACAGCCAACACTTACTGCTATTCCCCATTCGTGTAAAAGAGAAATGCCAAGGTATTTTTGCAGTTGACTACCCTTACGGCGATAAGGTTAAAGCCGCCGACGACAGGGATTTCCTTTTAACCATGTCAAATATCCTGTCGGCCTCATACGAGTCGCACCTGAACGAGGAACAACTCCGTAAAGCCAAAGAACTTGCCGAACAGGCAAGCCAAGCTAAGGAAAAGTTCCTTTCAACCATGAGCCATGAAATTCGTACGCCTATGAACGCCATAATAGGTATGGCAAACCTTTTAATTGATGAGGATCCAAAACCTGAGCAGGTCGACAACCTAAACTCCCTTAAGTACGCAGCTGAGAATCTACTTTCGCTCCTGAACGACATACTAGATTACAGTAAAATTGAAGCCGATAAGCTCGATTTGCTGCAATCCAACTTTGACATCAACGATTTGTTTAAAGGGCTATACAGCACTTTTGCTAAAATGGCATCGAGCAAGGGTTTAACCCTGACCTATAACATTGACACCAATATTCCCACCCCACTCATTGGCGACCGGGTTCGTTTAAATCAGGTTCTTACCAACCTTATTGGGAATGCCATAAAATTTACTGAGAAGGGCGAAATTAGCTTCACCGCCAAACTTGTTGAAAAAAACAAGGAAATCAGTACAATTAGTTTTACTGTATCCGATACCGGCATTGGAATTCCTAAGAAAATGCAGGTTGATATTTTTAATGAGTTTACCCAGGTACATGAGGGTAAGTTTAGAGCTACCGGCACTGGTTTAGGTCTAGCCATCTCCCAAAGAATTGTAAAACTGATGGGTGGTGAAATTAGCCTTGAAAGCGATGAAGGCAAAGGGTCAAGTTTCTTTTTTACCATCCCGTTCAAAGTTGGAACAGTTCAGCCCACCGATGATACAGTAGAGATTAATATTCCACCCGGGAAACATCGGGTTCTGATTGTTGAGGATAACGAACTCAACACGTTCATTGTTAAACGTTTCCTCACCAACTGGGGTATCGATTTTGAGCATGCAAGCAATGGGCGTGAGGCCTTGAGCTGTTTAGCACAGAATGATTTCGATTTAATTCTAATGGACCTTGAAATGCCCGAAATGAACGGATACGAGGCAGCTAAGGCCATCCGCAAGCTACACAATAAGGCCAAAGCCTCAATTCCAATAATTGCCCTTAGTGCCTCGGCTTTACTCGATGTGCAGCAACGTATTTTTGGCATCGGTATGAACGATTTTGTGCTTAAACCATTCAAACCTCAGGAACTAAAAAGTAAACTGGCAAAGTATCTGCTTAAATAGCGTAAAATATGGGTAAAAATCATTTATCGGTATTGGCATCAACGGTAATTGCAGCAATTTCAATTACATGTCATGCACAAGTAAGGGTTGAGCTAAAGGTTCACCAATCCATTGGTAGCACGGCAATAGTATCGCGTTACGAGGGTAAAAATCTGATTGAAGTGGACTCGTGCAAACCAACCCCCGATGGTGTTTACACTTTTAGTGTCCCTGCAGATACACCTAAAGGAATTTACAAGGTATCGGTAGGGAAAGGGGCCTCGTTCGATTTTATTGTTTCAACCGATACTATTGTGCGCTTTGAAACCTATTCCTTTGCCGTTGAGGATAGCTTAAAGGTAAAACAATCGGCCGAGAACGAAGTTTTTATAAACTTCCGAAAGCTAAGGCAAAAGGCTGAGCAAAAAATGTGGCTAATAGAATCGCTCCGAAAGTATTATACTGAACCAACTATGTTTAGCCAAATGCTCGAAAACGAGCATCAACGAACAGCCTTCGACCTGTATATGCAGGGTAATGCGCTTGCTTCAAAAGCCAATAGTTCGCTGGTATCGTCAGCCATAAGGCTTGAGCTGACACCCCAACCGATTACTCAGGGCGATGAATGCTCAGTGAAAAAAGAGCTATCCGAAATATGGTGGCAAGGAATTGACCTTACCAATCCCGACATACGTTTTTTGCCTAGACTTATTCCCCGGTTATGGGATTACCTGGAAAACCTGCTATGCGAGGGCAGCTATACCAAGGAAGAACAGGACTCCGTTTTATCGGAATACATCCAAAAACTATTTAACCTGCCCATGCATTCCGAAATTAAATCGTTACTACTAAACTCACTTTGTAACGGTTTTGCTGAGTCGGACTACTATGGAGTGATATCAACGCTACAGCAGCTGAACGAAAATACGATCTGCCCCATTTTTAACGACCCCGAACTCAAAGCAAAACTTGTCCTTGAAGCGGGGCTAATGCCCGGGAAAAAAGCATTCGACTTTTCATTTAAGCCTGCGGGTCAGAAAAAATCGATAAAACTATCAAATAGCACATCAAAATACACTTTGGTTCTATTCTGGTCAGTTTGGTGCCCCCACTGCATCGAAAGCGTACCACAAATCTATAAAACCTATAAGCAATACCAGGGTAAAGGCTTTGATGTTATAGCAATATGCATTGACGATGAGGACGATGCCTTTCAAAACTTCATCAAACAAAATGAGCTGCACTGGAAGAATATCAGAATCTCCTACGATAGCAATAGTAAGGTGATTTTAAAATACAATGTTGACGAAACCCCTAAAATGTTTATAGTTGATAAAAAGCTGAATATTCTATCGCGCCCATCTACGCCTGAACACGTTAAAGTTTTTCTTGAAAAGAACCTGTAATTAGCTAAACAGAAGTTCCATGAATTAACAATCCGACTTGCCTGATTTTAGAGGAATGAGCTGGAATGAACCTGAATAAGTCGGAATGATTCGGAATGAATCGAAATGAATCAGAATAAGAAGAATATGATGGATTTAGAGGAAGTTAGAAGAATCTCTAGTCCGTTAAACGTGAACCGTGAACCATGAACCGTGAACCATGAGCCGTGAGCCGTGAGCCGTTAAACGTTAAAAGTTAAACGGTGTCTAGTCCTGATATACGGGATAGGCAGTATCGAGAAATCACATTAAAAAAAGTGAATGAAGGTACAAAGTGATGCTTCGGCTAGCTCAGCATGACATCAGGGCTAAATTCTCTTCTGCTAACAACCATCAACTAAACTGGTATCACAGAGTTACACAATGTAACACGTTGTTTCACAGAGTGAATGATACGGTATTCGCGGATAACGATTCACAAACAACAATGAGCAACGTTTCCAGCCCCGTAGGGGCGTAATATCTGTAACCCCACCTGTTAGCGAGCGTCTCCAGACGCGTGCATTATTCGCCCTGAAGGGGCAAATAGAATTAGCCCAGGGTTTTAACCCTGGGTGTTGTGGTATTCAAAATTTTTGGCGATGCACGCAATGCAAAATCCAAGGAGCAAGGGGGAAGCGTTGCATCGCAACGGAAAGGCATGGCAAAGAGTGATTTATACGTTCTTTCTTGTCTTGATACAAGAAAGAACCAAAGAAAATCAAGGCTGAAAAGCCCGACCCGATGGGTACCCCGTGTTGGTTGAGGAATCGCATTAAAGAAGAGTTGAAGGTACTAAGAGATGCTTCGACTGGGCTCAGCATGACATGAAGACTGAATTCTGTTTTTACTTACAACAAACAATTATCAGCATCAACTAAATTACTTTCAAATTGTTACGCAGTGTAAACCTTAACAATCCAAGTGCTCTGAATTAACTAACTCATCGAAACTAAAAAAAACAGGAGCACAGTAAGCTTTTTGAAGAGATTAGTCAATACACACAATAAAAATTAAATAATTATCGAGATAATCCCGATTTATCAAAATCTTTCATTCCGAAGTTACGAGATGATTAGATTTTGTTAGTCGATTCTTCAATTGATTTTTTCAATTAACGAATTTGAAACCAGAAAAGAAAAAAGCCCACTAATGTGGGCTTTCATATCAACTTAGAACAACATTCTACTCAAGGTAAGTGTACCCATATAAGCCTGAACGGTAATTGGACAAGAATTCCTTTCCTTCCTTAGGCGAAATAACCCCAGCTTTAACCGAGCTGGTAACCCAGGTTTCCAGGGTACGAACCATTTTCTTTGGGTTGTACTGTACATACTCCAACACCTCAGCTACAGTTTCGCCATCAATTATTTGATCAATGCTATACCCTTCATCGTCAACCGATACGTGAACAGCATTGGTATCGCCAAACAGGTTGTGGAGGTCACCCAGTATTTCCTGGTAAGCACCTACAAGGAATACTCCAATGTAATAGGAATCGTTGGACTTGATGGAGTGAACCGGTAGGAAATATGAAATATTTTTGGTTGAAATAAAGTTATCAATCTTACCATCGGAGTCGCAGGTTACATCCTGTATGGTGGCAACCCTGTCGGGTTTTTCGTTTAAGCGTTGTATGGGCATAATGGGGAACACCTGATCGATAGCCCAGGCATCGGGCAGCGACTGGAACAGCGAAAAATTACAGAAATACTTATCGGCTAAGAGTTTAGGCAACGATTTTAGTTCATCGGGTATATGCTTAAGCTGTGAGGTCATCTCAAAGGTTTCGCGGGCAATTGACCAGAAAAGCTTTTCGATTTGCGCACGGGTTTTAAGATCGAGCATGCCAAGGCTAAACAGGTCGAGAGCCTCCTCCCTGATTTGCTGGGCATCGTGCCAGGTTTCAAGCATTCTGGACTGGTTTAGCTTGCTCCACTGCTCATAAAGTTCCACCACCAGCTCATGGGCATCGGCCGGTAGCTCATCATCCTCATCCCACGAGGGAAGCGAAGCAGTTTCCAGTACCTCAAAAATGAGCACGGAGTGATGTGCAGTTAACGACCTGCCAGACTCAGTAATGATATTGGGGTGCGGAATGTTATTTTTATCGCTGGCATCAACCAGGGTTGATACCGAGTCGTTTACGTACTCCTGAAGGCTATAGTTAATGCTACTTTCGCTGTTTGATGAGCGGGTTCCATCGTAGTCAACACCTAGTCCACCACCAATATCAACAAATTCTACGTTATAGCCCATTAAGCGAAGCTGAACGTAAAACTGCGATGCCTCGCGCAAGGCAATTTTTATACGCCTGATTTTGGTTACCTGGCTTCCAATGTGGAAGTGAACCAGCTTTAAGCTACCCTTTAGGTCATTCTTATCCAGAAAATCCAGAGCTTGTAGGAGCTCACTGGATGTTAACCCGAACTTGCTGACATCGCCACCTGACTCCTCCCATTTGCCACTACCGGAGCTAGCCAACTTAATCCTAATGCCAAGGTTTGGCTTAATTTTAAGTCGCTGTGAGACTTTATTGATTACCTTCAGCTCATTGAGCTTTTCAACTACAATAAATATCTTTTTCCCCATCTTTTGGGCAAGCAGAGCCAACTCAATGTAATCCTCATCCTTGTACCCGTTGCAGATAATCAGCGACTCGTTATCGGGGTTACTTGCAATAACTGCATGAAGCTCTGGCTTTGAGCCAGCCTCCAGTCCAATATTAAACTTTTTACCGTGGTTGATAATCTCCTCAACCACAGGGCGCATCTGGTTAACCTTAATGGGGTAAATGATGAAGTTTTTACCCTGGTAGCCGTACTCCTCGGCTGCCTGCTTGAACGAGCGCGACATATCCTCGATTCTATTGTCGAGAATATCGGTGAAACGAATTAGCATGGGCGCAGCCACATCGCGAACCTGTAACTCATCAACCAGTTCGCGCAGGTCAATCTCCACGCCATTACTTTTTGGGGTAACCACTACATTTCCCTTTTCGTTAATCGAAAAGTACTTTACCCCCCAGCCGTTGATATTGTAGAGTTCGGCTGAATCCTCAATGCGCCATTTTCTCATCTCTCTTTACCAGATATTGCTAAGTTAAACATCTATCATACAGTATCTTGCTATTAAACTTTTAAGGCTTGCGAAGTTATATTGTTATTTCAACAATTACAATACAGTAATGAGAAATATGGTTCAAAACCGTTAAATAATGTCAACTCATATAAAACCATAAGCCACCTAAAGAATTTTGACCTCCGTTCTGCGGTTCAGCGCCCTACCCTCAGGTGTACTGTTAGGAGCAACTGGTTTGCCTTTACCATACCCAACCCACTTCAGCCTTGCCAAATCAACCCCTTGCGAAATTAGGTAGTCGGCCACTGCTTTTGCGCGCTGCTCGGATAGCTTCAGGTTGTACTCGGCACTTCCCGTATCGTCAGTGTGCCCGCTAATCTCAATCCTCATTTCGGGGTTACGCTTAAGAATGTCCAACAGGTAGTTTAGCTCAGGTCTCGATTCGGGTAAAAGCTCGTACGAGTCAAATGCAAAAAAGATATTCCTGAGGGTTATCACCTCATCCTTTTCAATGGGTTGCAGTAGAACATCAAGCTTTAATGGCTTATCGAAAGAGTAGTATTCTGTCAAATCGAAATGCTCGGAATGGAAAAGATACCCCGGTGCCGAAACAAACAAACCGTACCTATTGCTTACTGGTAGGCAAACCAGGAACTCACGCTTCAATGCCGAAACTATATCCATTACAACCCTATCAAGCTTTAAATCGACCAGCTTAATGCTCGCCTCAACTGGCTCAAGGGTTTTACTGTTTCGCACAGTACCAACAACATACGATGTTGGAGTGGGACGCACCTCCGGGTATAGTTCAAAGGTGAAAACATCTCGTCCATTTTCCGGTTTGATGTCAGTGGAGTAGTAGGCTATGTTGCCCCTAGCATTGACAATTAAGCCATCCTCATCGCGATGGGTGTTAATTGGATAGCCCAAATTGACTGGCTTTGTCCAGGCTCCGTTACTATCGAGCCGGCTTACAAAGATATCGTGACCGCCCATCCCCATATGCCCCGACGATGAAAAGTATAGAGTTTTATTATCGAAATGAATGAATGGCGATTGTTCGCTCTCGTCGGTATTAATCACATCACCCAAATTCACCGGGTTTCCCCAGGTACCATCAGGCTTAAGCTCTGACTTCCATATATCGAACTTACCAAGGCCACCCGGCCTATTACTTACAAAGTATAGCGTTTTACCATCGGGGGAGATGGATGGCTGCTTTTCCGAATACCTTTCAGAATTTATGGTAGGAGGTAATTTCTGCGGCAAACTCCAAAATCCATCGGGTTCTAGAACCGATTGGTATAAATTACATACTCCGCGACAAATTGTAAAGTATATGGTCTTGCCATCGGACGAAACCGCTTGGGCTCCCTCATTAAACTCAGTGTTCAGGGGCGATTTTACAGGCTCTCCTCTACCCCATTGACCGTCCTCATTTCTGTAGGAAATGTAAAGGTCTTCCTGCCACTTGGTTCCCTTGATTCCCCTATCGGGATTCTTGGGTAAGCGAACGGTATAAACCAGTGTACGCTCATCGACCGAAAGGCTTGGCCAGTACTCATCCAAATCGGAATTAACCCCATCGCCTATATTTTTTGGTACAAAAGGAACCGGGTTGGCAATCTGATTTAGGGCAAACTGGCACTTCTCAATCATTTTGCGTGCCGAATCGTTCATGGTTGCCCTTTTATCTTTGTATGTCAAAAAAGTTTCGAAGCTGTTGAGCGCCTTTTGGTAATCCCCTGATGAAAAGTAAAGCAACCCCAAAATGTAGTAGGCTCTTGGATGAAAATCTTTATCGATGCATTGGGCTTTCAGAATACTCTCAATGGCTAAGTTAAGCTCCCCCATTTCCATGTAAACCTGGGAAAGCACGAGGTATGCCTCAATAAACTTTGGCTCTTTCTGAACACATTCAACTAGCAACTTTTTAGCTGTGATATAATCGTAACGGTCAAATGAACTCAGAGCTTTTTCGTACTGTTCAATTACTCGTTTATTACTTATTGTATACTTTTTCTTGACACTCTGTGCATTTACACTCAGCTGACAAAGCACAAGGGTAAAAATAACTATAATATATCGTGTAGCCTGCATAACTTACCTCTATATTTTTGATACGAAATAAAGGTAATCATTGTTTTCGAAAATGACACCAAGTTGATAGCTTAGAACTTATGCGTGAAAAATTTACCAGAGCCTAAAGTGATATCCTCCTGGCTATTCAAGATGTAAAATTCAACCCAAACCACTTCCAGCAATAAGAAATAGACAAAGGTTAATTCTGGCCAAGCACATTAAGCATTATGGCACCGCCAAACCTGCCTCTATCGCCACAGCGAGCCGAGAAGAATACATGGTTATTGCAAATGGTACATAAACCAGCTAGTTCAATATTACCCTCAGGTACACCAACCTCTAATAATGCATAAAGATTTGCACGCCAAAGGTCAAGAACAGGCTTTTCCCTATCGGGATAGTATAGTAAAAGATCGTACTTTGGGGGAAACTCTTTATTAACAACTGAAATAACATCATCGCCCACTTCGTAGCAGCATGGCCCTGCCGAAGGGCCTATTCCTACTAAAAGGTTGGCGGGGTTTGTTCCGTACTCGCTAATCATAGCCTTTACCACATTTGCTGCAATTCGATTAACCGTTCCCTTCCAGCCCGCATGGGCTGCACCTATTGCATTATTCACCGGGTCGTAGAAAAGAATGGGAACGCAATCGGCAGCCTGGGCTACAAGACAAATTCCCGGGTAGTTGGTTATCCATGCATCGGAATGCTGAAGGGCATCGTTTTTGCTAAAAGCCCCTTTCCCCTTTTGCATTGGCGTAACAACCTCAACCTTAACCCCATGCACCTGCTCAGCAAAAACAAAATCGGCTGGCTTGAATCCAAACTTGATTGCAAGGTACTCCCTATTCCTAAGGACAATTTTATTGTCCAAGTAACCATTCAAACCAATTGTAAAATCCTCATCATCCCAGCAACCAATGCGCGACGAAACAAAGTGAGTGATTGCCGATTGGTATTGCGTTAAATTATCGAACTTGAAGTACAGAATATCTTTGTAGATTAATGGCATTCGCTGTTCTTACTTTTTTGTATGTAACAAAAGTAACTAAAAATCGGCCACCAATAATAAAATCCGACGAACTGTCGGATTTTAGCATCTAAATGTTAGGTTTTAGGTATGAATGGTGGGACACTAGTAGAGCGTTGCATTACCGTACTTCATGTTAATGTCTACCCTTGCCTTTGGGTTAGCTGACTCGCCTACAACTCCCGATAGCTCAACCGTTGTATTCCCCTCAATGCGATTAAGCCTGCTTGGTACGTTACCAGTATTAACCTTCCCGTACGATACATTTGCATTCAGCAAATATGATGTTCCAGCTGGAATTGAAGCTTTTAATCCGGTATAGGCAGCGTTAAAGTTGATGTTTTCAAAATTAGCATCTACCGATGCAATCTTAACATCACCATACTTGGCGTTGAGGTTAAACTTTTTATTGAGGGCATCGATATTAAAAACCGTATATCCCGACTCACCAACCAGATTGTTTACCTGTCCAATTTCATACTTATCGTACTTGGAATCCAATACTAACGAGCTTACGTTCGACAGGCTAATTTTTGAGTATCGCGATAGAACAACCCCTGCAACCAGTTTCTGCACTTCGAGTTTACCATACTTCAACTGGGTCTTAATCCAGTTGGCCTCAACAATAGATGCATTACCATAGCTTACATCAATGGTATTGAGGGATTCGGAGTCTCCCCGGGTTAGCTTATCAATCTTGATATTACCATACTTCAACTCTACTGCAAGATGGCTGTTTAGCTCATTGATATAGATATCGCCAAATTTATTCTCTATCTGAACATCAACATTCTTGGGCATTTTAATTGTATAGTCAATGGACAACTCATCGCTCGACATTTCGAACATTCTGCGGTTTGACCTTTTGAACTCCTCATTGAATGAGGTAGTGGCTTTTACCACATCACCTTCCTGGCTAAGCTCAACTTCAATGGCGTCGAGTAAGGCTTTGGCCCTGGTTGCATTTGAATTGTCAACCTTAACCTGAACGTAAATTGATATAGCACTTTTATCCCAGTTCTGGATGTTTACTTGACCAAACCTATTCTCAACCACCAATTTGGATTTATCGGTAACCTGGAATTCCTTGCTATACTCCTTGGTCTGAGGGATTACTTTTGCTAATACGCTATTAGCAACAAGCAGCAACAGAACAACCGGAAAAAACCTAATACTTTTCATATTGTTTGAGTTTAATGATTTCTACTTTTTTACTCTCGAGCCTGTTTTAAAGCTTGTTCAACGCGTTCCATGGTTTCCAGTCGAATCTGGTAACTCTGAATGATTGCGCCCAAGGCAACATCGCTCCTTGGATTAGCTGATATCTCAGATTTTAGCAGGGGCTTATCAGCTAGCGATTCACCAAATAGTTGCTCGGGCGAGGGCAGCATTTGCTCATCTACATGAGCAATTTTCTCAATTGAGCGATACTTCCTGAGCAACTGGCTACGGTAGTATGCCTCAACCTCGTAAAGCTGTTTTGACTCAGGACTGGTGAAGTACCTAGCAATGTCGGCACCATAATGGTAATTGTAGTAAAGGCTAATTGCCCCCGTAATTGCTACAATAACAGCAACAGTAGCAGCAGCCATTAGGTAAGTACGAACGGTTAGCGAGCGATGCTTTTGTTTTAACCTTTGCATGAAGCGCTCCTCATGCCCTGGTAGCATCTCTTGGAATTCGAATTCCTCGCTGTTTTCCCTGATAAATCTCTCGATATTTGACATAGCAAACCTACTTTCTGTTTTTAACCAACTCTATCAGCCTTTGTTTGGCCCTTACAAACTGTGAACGGACAGTTGATTGGGCAATACCAAGCATTTCGGCAATTTCATCGTACTCATAACCATCAATAAGGTGAAGGGTGAGAACCAATCGGTAGCCTTCGGGCAGCTTTTGCATGGCAACCTTTACCTCTTCAACCGATTCGGGGCTATAGTCGTCATCGCTTGCCTGAACCGATACCCCGGGAGTATCGTCAATGGAAACGGTGAGCAAACGCTTACGTTTTAAATGGTCAATACAGGTATTGATAACAATACGCTTAAGCCAAGCCCCAAAAGTCACCTCATTTCTGAAGGTATCAATCTTGTCGAATGCTTTAAAGAACGCTTCTTGCATGGCATCTTCGGCCTCCATTTTATCGGTGATAATCCTGCAGCTCACGCTAAACATGGCATTGGCATATAGCTTGTAAAGTTCAAATTGAGCTTTACTGTCGCCACGTCGACACCGTTCAACTAGCTGCCCTGAAATATCCATAAACCCGATAAAACCAAAATCTACTATATAGACTGCAAGTTAATGTCTTTTGCTGCATTGCAGAACAAAAAAAGTTGAAAAAACAAAAAAGCCCCGTTACCGGGGCTTTATATCACTGGATACTTATGTTTTAGGCAAGGAAGCTAAGCAGGATACCAGCAGCAACAGCGCTACCGATAACACCTGCAACATTGGGCCCCATGGCATGCATGAGTAGATGGTTAGTTTTATCGTACTCCAAGCCTACCACTTGCGATACACGGGCACTATCAGGAACCGCAGAAACACCCGCATTACCAATTAATGGGTTAATCTTATTCCCCTCTTTAAGGAATAGGTTTAAAAACTTAACAAACATCACTCCACCAAAGGTTGCCACCACAAACGAGGCTGCGCCAAGCGCAAAAATACCAACCGATTTAGGGGTAAGGAAAGTAGTGGCCTGGGTTGATGCACCAACAGTTAAACCAATAAGAATGGTAACTATATCAATCATTGGCCCCTTGGCGGTATCGGCCAAACGCTTGGTAACAGTACTTTCCTTTAATAGGTTTCCAAAGAAGAGCATTCCCAGCAATGGTAAGCCTGAGGGTACAATGAAAGTGGTGAGCAGCATACCAATAACTGGGAACATAATTTTTTCAAGCTTTGAAACCTGTCTGGGTGGTTTCATTCGGATTAAACGTTCTTTCTGTGTAGTAAGGAGTTTCATCACGGGTGGCTGGATTACAGGCACCAACGCCATGTATGAGTATGCCGATATGGCAATGGCACCCATAAGTTCTGGGGCTAACTTTGACGAAAGGAAGATTGCCGTTGGTCCATCGGCACCACCAATAATACCAATCGCACCAGCCTCTTGCGGCGAAAAGCCAAGTAACAGGGCAAGCATATAGGCCCCAAAAATACCAAGCTGAGCAGCAGCTCCAATTAACATAAGCTTGGGGTTTGAAATTAGCGCACTAAAGTCGGTCATAGCCCCAATACCCAAGAATATCAGCGGTGGATAAACTCCTTTAAGCACGCCAAAGTATAGGTAGTTTAAAACGCTTCCACTTTCATAAACTCCTATCTGATAACCCGGAGTGAATGGAATATTTCCAACAATAATACCAAACCCAATTGGAACCAGAAGCATGGGCTCAAACTCCTTGGCAATGGCAAGGTAAATAAAAATTAATCCCACTACAATCATAATACCGTGACCAACAGTGAAGTTGGCAAAACCGGTAAAGGATAAGAACTGGGTTAAGTTATCCAACAGGAACGAGAAAAAACTTCCGCTTTGCTCCATGGCTAACCAATTATTACAAGTGTATCACCTTCAAGAACCGAATCGCCCTTTCGAACCTTAACCTCAACAACTTTCCCTTCCTTATCGGAATCGATGTTGTTTTCCATTTTCATGGCTTCAAGTACGAGCAAGCGCTGTCCCACTTTCACATGGTCACCAGGCTTAACAAGCACATCAAGTATAACGCCTGGCAGTGGCGATTTAACAGCACCCGAGGTAGCTGAACCAGGGCTAACTGTCTTAGCTACTGCGGGATGCGAGTCGGTTGCAGGCACAGCCTCAGGTCGAATAAGTTTAGGCGTTTTAGTTTGCTTAAGCTCCTTATCGAGCTCCACCCTGTATGGCGTTCCATTCACTTCGAGTTCTGCTATGTTCCCCTCAACATTCGAGATATGAACTACATACTCGTTGCCATTTATCTTGAACTTAAAATCTTTCATTTTGACTGATTGTTAGCGTTTTAACTAATTCAATTTCCTATGAACTAAAATGCGATTTGGAGTTTGTTGCAAACCATAAAGCTTTGAACTCCAGGGCGAGTAGCGGCGCGAAACACGCTCAATGGTAAGTACAGTTGATTCATGGTCGTGCTTTTCTGTTTCATAGAAGTATAGCGCAGCTGATATGGCTGCAAAAACCTCACCCGGAATCTCTTCAGCCACTTCTTCCACTGCCTCTGCCTTGGCAACTTTTGACTTTCGGAATTCAATGCGAATAGGCTTTTGAACCAACCTGGCAGTCAACTTAAAAAGACGGTATAGCACTAGTAAAGCAGTGAACACAACCGACATTGCTATGATTGCCATAATTACGCCAAAGGGGTCAAACTTTACAAACCTTTCACCAGTTGATACATGAGTCTCAAAAAGTTCATTGGTAGAGTTTGGGGTAGCAAGTTCGCTAATCCGCCATTCCCCTTTTCCGTTAGGCAATCGTACAAACGACTTATCTATACCAATTGCAGGTAAGGTAACACTATCAATCAGAGTACGGCCATCGGGTGCAATAAGTGCCACAAAACGGTTGATGCTGTCAAGTGTAAAATTCAAGTGTAATGTACCATGAACGCTTTTACCATCGGCAAAAAACACCAAATACTGCTGTTGCGGTATGAGCGTGATGGGATCGGCCGATGGAATACGATATTTCATGGGGTTTGAGATGTCGTTGGTAAGGAAACAACCTGCAACGTTAACACTGTTGTAGCCCGTATTTACTATCTCAATCCATGCACTTCGCTCACCATAGCTATCAATGTAGTTCGTTTTGTTAGTTAACATCACCTCGTTAATGCGGAGGTCGTAAACGCTTTGTGCGTTTACGCTAACACCCCCCAGAACTACAAGGACTGTAGCCAAAATCAATCTTTTTATTTTCATCATTGCTACAATCATTTTGGTTACAACGGTAGGTTAGAGTGTTTCTTTGGTGGGTTGGTATCCTTTTTGGTTGCCAACGACTGTAGCGCTCTGATGATGCGGAAACGGGTGTTGCGCGGTTCAATCACATCGTCGAGGTAACCAAACTTGGCTGCTACGTATGGGTTAGCAAATTTCTCCTTGTACTCCTGTTCCTTGCGAAGCAGGAACTCAACCTTAGCTTTTTCATCCTCAATGGTTTCCAGCTCACGGCTAAGCAATACCTCAATGGCGCCCTTGGGTCCCATAACCGCAATCTCAGCACTTGGCCAAGCGTAGTTGATATCGCCACGCAGGTGCTTTGAGCTCATCACGTCGTAAGCGCCGCCGTAGGCTTTACGTAATATTACAGTAACCTTAGGAACAGTAGCCTCGCCGTAGGCGTAAAGAAGTTTTGCTCCATGAATTATTATACCATTGTACTCCTGGCCGGTACCTGGCAAAAAGCCCGGAACGTCAACAAGTGTAACTATAGGAATATTGAATGCATCGCAGAACCTTACAAAGCGAGCTGCTTTGCGGGAAGCATTGATATCGAGCACACCGGCAAGGTATTTGGGCTGGTTGGCCACAATGCCCACCGACTGTCCGTTGAAACGGGCAAAACAGGTTACAATATTGGGTGCATAGTCGCGCTGCAATTCCAAGTACTCGCCGTTATCAACAACAGCCCCAATTACGTCTTTTACATCGTATGGCTTGTTGGGGCTATCGGGGATAATCTCGTTCAGGGCATCCTCCAACCGATCGATAGGATCGTTGCAGGGCATAAGGGGTGGCTCCTCAAGGTTGTTTTGAGGCAAGTAGCTTAAAAGCTTGCGGATAAGCATAATGCCCTCCTCCTCGGTTTCGGATACAAAATGTGCAACCCCCGATTTTGTGGAATGAACTCCAGCACCACCAAGTTCCTCGGATGTAACAGTCTCACCGGTTACTGTTTTAACCACCTTTGGACCAGTAACAAACATGTAGCTGGTATTACGCGACATGATGATGAAGTCAGTTAGAGCGGGTGAATAAACTGCCCCACCGGCGCATGGACCAAAAATGGCTGATATCTGGGGTATAACACCCGATGCTAAAATGTTACGCTGGAAAATATCGGCATATCCGCCTAAACTCTTTACTCCTTCTTGTATTCGAGCGCCACCGCTATCGTTGATACCTATTACCGGAGCACCGACCTTCATGGCCATATCCATGATCTTGCAGATTTTAGCGGCAAACATCTCCGATAGTGAGCCTCCAAACACTGTAAAATCCTGTGAAAATACGTAAACCAATCGGCCATCAATGGTGCCGTAGCCGGTTACTACACCGTCAGATAGGTAGCTCTCCTTATCGAGACCAAAATCGATACAGCGGTGCGAAACAAACATATCGAACTCCTCAAAACTACCTTCATCGAGCAGCATATCGATACGCTCGCGCGCTGTGTATTTTCCCTTTTTATGCTGAGCCTCAATACGTTTGGGGCCTCCGCCAAGTTTTGCTTTTTCCCTTAAATCAATAAGTTCTTTGATTTTTTGCTCCTGTGTGCTCATCGTTATATATTGGTGTTTGGGGATGTTTTTTACTTATTTTTATCCTCGCAAAGCTCGGTTAATACACCTAGGGTTGACTTCGGGTGAAGGAAAGCAATATCAAGCCCTTCAGCACCCTTACGGGGAGCTTTATCGATAAGGGTTACTCCCTGTTCCTCCATGCGCTTTAACTGCTCCTCAATACCTTTTACAGCAAAAGCAATATGGTGGATACCCTCACCTTTTTTCTCAATGAATTTACCTATTGGCCCTTCAGGGTCAGTAGATTCAAGCAATTCTATTTTGGTTTGACCAACCATGAAAAAGGCTGTCTTAACCTTCTGATCCTTTACCTCCTCAATATTGTAACACTTTAAACCCAGTACCTTTTCGTAGAAAGGAATCGATTCCTCAAGACTTTTAACGGCTATACCGATGTGTTCAATGTGTGATATGCTCATAGCTGTATTATTTTAAATTAGTTTGTGCAAAGTTACTTTGTATAGTTTACTTTAACCATAAAAGTTTCAAACGTTTTAGTTGTTTTTCAGCATTGTTAAAGAACATGTTTGTTAGAATTTTGCCGAAAATGGAACATAAAATAAAATAATCGCTTATTTTTGCAGCCAACTTTGAGTAATAAACTAATACTATAACACCATGGGAAAAGGCGATAAAAAAACCCGCAGGGGTAAAATATTTTTGGGTTCGTTTGGCAATACCCGCCCAAAAAAATCAAAAGTTCGTAAGGAAAAACGCGACAAGGCTAAAGCCCAAGCAAAGTAAATCGAACTTACTAACGAATGACTCAAACCGGCACTGCCGGTTTTTTTTTATCACCTCAAACCAACCCTATGTTAACGAATAGTGCAATTTAATCAAAAATCGACTCCAATCATTATTTGCAATAAGAGAAAAAAGTAAATAAATGGCTAAATTTGATTAATAGTCGTGAAAGTGAAATGCCGTACCCTAAAGCTAAAACGTTTAATCTTTTTTTCTTACTGATTTTATTGCTAATCAGCGGTTCTACTTATTCCCAAAACGCTCAGTACGATCGCTTAACCTTTCAGCGCGATTCATTGTTTGCCTCGCAGCTTTCCAACCAAATTGATAGCTTATTCTATGCCGGACAGTACGATAGCTGTATGCTTATAATTGACAAGGCAATAATCTTTTTCGATAAGTTAGGCTTAACCAGGTATAAAATTGATGCGTTAACCCGAAGGGGAGCAATTTACAGAATTAATGGTAAGTTCAGTAACGCCATGGCCGATTTTGGCGATGTGCTGGAGTATTACCAACGAACCGGGAATACAAAGGGCGAAGCTTCCACGCTAAACCATATTGGCGCAATTTACCGGCTAAGGGGCGATTATCCCACTGCGCTTGACTACTACTTTAAGGCTCTGGCCAATTACCAGAAAATTAACTACCTGCCTGGCATCTCGTCAGTTCTCAACAATATTGGAGTTGTTCATTTGTACCAAAAAATCTACGATAAAGCTTTAGAGTACTACAACAAATCGTTATCCATTGAGGAAACCCTAAAGAGCGATGAAGGGATTGGTACTTCGTACCTAAACATTGGCGAAGTTTACCGGAAAAAGGGCGATTTGCAAAAAGCCGCCGATTACTACCTCAGAGCTTTAGTTTACGCTAACCGTACAAATGACCTTGATGGCATTGGAACCATTTACAATGAGTTGGCAGGCATTAACATCGAAAACGGCTCCACTGAGGATGTTTTGAAGTACCTAAGGTTAGCTTACAATACTTTTTTAAGAACTAACAGTCCTCAACGACTTGCAGAGTGCCTAATAAACTTTGGGAAATACTACCAGGCTATAGGCAACATTAATCAGGCCATAAAGCATTACAGCCAAGCCCTTGAACTTGCCGATAAAAATAAAGTGCTTGAAATCAAAAGCGATGCCCACCGTCAGCTAAGTACACTGTTCGACAAGCAAGGCAACACCGTATTGGCATACTCCCACTTCAAAAAGTATATTGAAACCCGCGATAGCCTATTTAACGAGGATAACACCCGAAAATCCATACAAGCGGAATTCTTTTACAAGTTTGAGCGCCAACAGGAAGAACACCGGATTGCCGAAGCCAAAAAAGAAGCGGAATACGCTGAACGTTTAAGGCGCGAAAAAGTGGTCAAAACTTCACTTATCACAATAATTAGCCTAGGCGCTATTCTAATTGGGTTCATTCTATTCTATCTAAATAAAATCAAATTAAAAAACGAGGAACTCAAATACCACCAAAAGGAAATCCTTGAAAAAAACGAGGAACTCCAACAGCAACAGGAAGAAATTTTGGCCCAACGCGACGAGATTGAGCGAAAAAACGTAATCCTTGAACAATCGCAACAGATAATAGCCGATAAGAACGAAAGGATGATTAGCAGTATTGAGTATGCCAGAACAATCCAAAACGCATTGCTACCTAAACCTGAAAAATTTTCGGAATTGTTTTCGGACTACTTTGTTATATACCAACCCAAGGACATTGTGAGCGGCGACTTTTACTGGATTAGCAGCGATGAGCGTTACTCCTTTGCCGCAGTTATGGACTGTACAGGGCATGGTGTGCCCGGCGCTTTCATGTCGATGATTGGAAACACCTTGCTTAACAAGATTGTGATTGAGTGGGGCGTTAACCAACCATCAAAGGTTCTTGAGGCGCTTAACGAGCAGCTGCGCGAAGCCCTGAAACAAAAAGAGGTGGGTAATATTGTTTTGGCGGGTATTGATATTGCCTTTGTAACCATCGATAAGCATGAAAGGAAAATCTCCTTCTCAGGCGCAGCACGACCCATGCTAATCATACAAAATGGCGAGATGCAACTGGTAAAAGGCAGCATCCGTTCCACTGGCGGTTTTCAACCGGCAAACACCAAGCCCTTTGATGATGCTTGCTTTGATCTACTTTCGCCAACAAATATCTACCTATTTTCCGATGGTTACTCCGATCAAATCAGTATCGATAAAAAGAAATTTGGCTTACAACGTTTTACTGAACTTATCTATCAATCGCATAGCAAACCCATGGCTGCACAACGCGACCTGCTAATCCAAATGATGGAGAACCATTTACATGGTGCTGACCAACTTGATGATATCTGCGTGATGGGACTCCGGTTAGCATGATGCTACCTGATACTTAAATCGGGGTACTCCAGCCGAACATGGTAAATATTCTGCAACTTCTTCTTAAAAATTGTCTTTATCAGCGAAATATCCCTAAGCGTAACATCGGCAAAGCTGTACTGCCCTGAGTTAAGCTGATCATCGATAATCCTCTCGACCAACTGATCGATACTTTGTACGTTATACTCCTTAAGGCTACGCGAGGCTGCCTCAACGGCATCGGCCATCATCACGATAGCTGTTTCCTTGGTTTGCGGTTCTGGCCCTGGGTATGAGAACTTACCCTCGTCGATATTTGCATTCTCAGCCTGCAATTCCTTGTTGTAGAAGTACTTAACTTTGCTTGTACCATGGTGCATCTTAATAAAGTCAACTATTTGACTCGGTAATCCTGCCTTAGCGGCAATTTTCACCCCTTCATGCACATGATTTATGATAATCTCCGCGCTTTTAACATTATCAACATTCTCATGAGGATTGAATCCACCCTGCTGATTCTCAATGAAGAACATAGGGTTAGCCATTTTCCCAATGTCGTGGTATAGGGCTCCAGTCCTAACCAGTAAAGGGTTACCTCCAACACGCTGAACAGCGCTTTCGGCTAAATTGGCCACCTGTAAGGAGTGCTGGAAGGTTCCCGGGGCAACCTCGGCTAGCTTTCGGAGTAAATCGAGGTTGGTATCGGAAAGCTCAATAAGCGTGATATCGGACAAAAACCCAAAAAACTTCTCAATAATGTAAACTAATTGGTACGAAGCAAGAAGCAACAAAGCGTTTATACCATACCATAATGCAATGAACCAGTTTACCCCTTTGAGTGAGCCATCGCCAACAAGGTATAGGCTTAATGTTAACGTCAAGTAGGAGAAGTAAACAAGTCCCACAGTTTTAAATAGTTGGCCGCGATTGTACATTTTTGACAATCCAATTATTGCCACTATGCCAGCAATGAAGTTGGTGAATACAAACTCAAAGCTGTTGGGGACTAAAAATGCTACAAGAAAAATGGTAATAAGGTGAACAAAGAGGGCAAGCCGCGAATCGAAAAATGTTTTAACAAAAATGGGTACAATAGCTAGCGGAATAACAAAAATACTGAAGGAGTTGGTTTTGATTACCAGAGCCGAAACTGCAGCCGATGCCGTTATTAACATTAATATAAATAGCAGTTTCCTAATATCGTTCAATACCTCGTTTCGGAAATTCAATAGGAAAAGGAAAAGAACAATGTAGAGCGATGCAATAAGTATCATATTCCCAAAGAGAATGGCAAATAAATTTTTTGATCCCAAGCGTTTATCGTACTCTTTTTTGAGCGATTCAAGAATCTGGTAAATCTCTGAGTTTACCACCTCGCCCTTCACCACAATTTTCTCGCCGGCTTGTACCAACCCCTTGGTAATTGAAATATTTGATATTAGCTCATTACGGAACTTTTGCGTTGCAACCTCATCATAAAACAGGTTTGGTTGAATGTATTCCTTAAGGTTAATCATTTCCCACAAACCTACCAGCCCAGGACTTAAGCTTTTAGTGAAGTCGTTTGCATTTGAATTTAAGAGCTTAACAGCCTTTTGAACCGTATAAACCTCATCGAACCACTTGTCGTATGCCACATTATTGATAACAACAGCCAAACCCTGCTTGAGCATGCTGTTTGAAATGGCGTTCTCATCCTGATTGATAATACCCTTTAAGTATATCTGATTTAGGTTATCGGCAACAAACTTTTCTAGCTTCTGTTTTACTTTCAGGTAATTTGCTTTTGAAGTTTTTGATACATTCTGACTTGTAATGAACTTGTCAAATGCCAAGTCGAAATTGGCACTAAACCGCTCCATCTGCTGCGTGTGAATGGTAGAATCGTACCGGTAAAACGATTTGAACTCCTTCAGTAACTTGCTTTTTTCGGCAAAGAGCTCTTGCTCTGTCTTATAAACAGGAAAGTCGAAAGGGGCATAAAGATCCTCATGCATCCATGGTCGTCCTTTCTGGAATTCATAGCTAAATCGACCTTCACGCGGCATTATTGTAACCACAATGAGGTACGACACCACAAATAATACAAATGCGATAATGTGTTTTATTCTGCTTTTTGGGTTTGTAGCCATAACCATTTTTTTATAAAAGTACTAATCATTTATTTGTCATTGAAATGTAGCGAGGGTCAATATTTAGTACATTCAATCCCAGTTCCTTACCAGTGTTGAGCATAAGGGTATAGGCCTCAAAAAAATCGTTACGGATTTCCCCATCCAGGATAGCATCCTTAATCCTATTTTTAATTATCCCCACCTCCTTGCAGGGTTTCAGGTTAAAGGTTTCCATAATCATTTCGCCTGTTACCGGTGGCTGAAAATTCCTAATGGAATCTTTTTCCTCCACCTCCTTTAGCTTCTTCCTTACAATCCTAAAGTTTGCCAGATGTTTCCGAACCGTACTATCGTTCTTTGAGGTTATATCGGCTTCGCAAAGCATCATCAGGTCATCAATATCGTCGCCGGCATCAAATAGCAGACGGCGAACAGCCGAATCGGTAACAACCTCCTGCGATAAAACGATTGGTCTAAGATGAAGCAGAACCATTTTTTGAACATATTTCATCTTATCGTTAAGGGGCAACTTGAGCTTACGAAATATTTCAGGGATCATTTTTGCGCCCAAAAATTCGTGTCCATGAAAAGTCCAACCCTGACCCGCCACAAAGCGTTTTGTTTTTGGCTTGCCAATGTCGTGAAGCAATGCAGCCCACCGCAACCAAAGGTTATCGCTTTTCAACGACAGGTTATCCAACACCTCAAGCGTATGGTAAAAGTTATCCTTGTGCGATACTCCATTACGCGATTCCACTCCCTTCATTGCCGCCAATTCCGGAAAAATATGTTGCAATAGCCCTGTTTGTTCAAGAAGTAACCACCCTACCGATGGCCGTGGCGAAGCCATTATCTTATTTATTTCGTCCACAACCCGCTCAATGGAAACAATAGTAATGCGTGAGCTCATTTCACGGATAGCATCCAGGGTTTTGAGCTCAATATCAAAGTTTAGCTGTGTTGCAAACCTGATTGCCCTGAGCATACGCAAAGGATCGTCGGAAAACGTGGTGGCGGGGTCGAGCGGTGTGCGTATTATTTTACTTTTTAAATCCTGCAAACCGTTGAACGGATCAATTAGCTCACCAAAGTTTCGTTTGTTCAGCCCAATTGCAAGGGCATTTATGGTAAAATCGCGCCTTTTCTGATCGTCCTCAAGCGAACCGTTTTCAACTATTGGCTTTCGGGAGTCGAGTCTGTACGATTCCTTTCGGGCGCCTACAAACTCAATATCCCACTCGTTGTGCTTTAGCTGTGCTGTTCCAAAGTTTTTGAAATAGGTTACCTTCCGTGCCCTAAGCCTTTGAGCCACCTTGCGTGCAAAATCTACTCCGCTGCCTACAACAACTATATCAATATCCTTCGATGGTCGGTTCAGTAAAATATCCCTCACAAAGCCTCCAATAACGTAAGCATCAACCCCCTCAATCTCTGCCACATCCGATATTACTCTAAATATGTTGCTTTTTAGGTATTCCTTCATATTGTTATGTTATGCCTGACAAAATTACAACTTATCAAACTTTTAGCCTAAATTTTTGTTTTATAGTAAAAATGCTTTGTTTAAAACATCGCAATGATAAAATGACATATATCAGCTTAAAATATTCAACAAAATTATGCCATTAAATGTTTTGGTATTACTTTTGCATCGAAATATGTAAATAATTTGATTTATTAATAAATAAACCAGTAACACTATGATTGAGCACTTAACAGCAGAAACATTCAAGCAGAAAGTATTTGATTACGAAAAGAATAACGAGTGGAAGTTTGAGGGCGACAAGCCTGCCATCATCGATTTCTATGCCGATTGGTGTGGTCCCTGCAAAATGGTAGCACCTATTCTGGAAGAACTTGCCAAGGAATATGAGGGCAAGCTCAATATTTACAAGGTAGATACCGAGGAAGAGCAGGAACTTGCTGCCGTTTTTGGAATTCGAAGCATTCCATCGTTACTCTTCATTCCGCTAAATGATCAGCCACAAATGGCTATGGGGGCATTACCTAAGGACACCTTTAAAAAGGCATTCAAGGATGTTTTAGGTGTAGAGTAATTGAACCATTTTGTAGAAGAGGAAAAGGAGCCAAGGCTCCTTTTTTTATTTTGGGTGATTTTGCGTTAGATACCAGAAAGCATGGCCTTAAAACCTTAACCCTGAACTTTGAATTCCGCTTCGCGGGACTGGTTCTTTTCCCCTGTAAGGCGAGGCGGGACTTTTATCCTTTAACCTTTATTCCCGCTAATGCGGGACAGGCTCTCTATCCTTTATCCTTTATCCTTTATCCTTTAATGACTATCAATCCCCATTAGCATCAAAAACAAATGCTTTTGCACCTTTGAAATCTCACCCATGTATTCCCTTACAGCCTTAACGCTTCCGGGTAATGTGTACACAAATGTAGATCCCATTAACCCAGCAACGCCTCTACTAAGCAAAGCGTTTGGTTTTTCGGCCCCATACTTTAAACGAATGTGCTCCATAATCCCGGGAATTTCTTTATCGAGCAATGGTTTTACAACATCGGGAGTAATATCGCGCGGGCCAATTCCAGTTCCGCCAGTTGTTAAAACCATATCGTATTTAGAGTTTCGTGCTTCAATCAGCCTATTCTCTAGCAAATCTCTGTCGTCGGGAATAATTTCAGTTTCCACCTCTAACTGCCAGGGTATGGAGTTAAAGAAATCAGAAACAAGTTTAGCAACCTCAGGACCGCTAAGGTCCTCATACTCGCCCCTACTTGCCCTGTCGCTTAAAGTAATTACTTTTACCCTGTAAACCTTTGGGTAAAAGCTAAGCTCATCGCCTGCTTTTAAGGAACCTCCTTTCAGTACCCGAACAAATATCCCCTCCTTAGGCATCACACAGTTACCCACCTGACGGTAGATGGCGCACCCATCGCCATGGCACGATTTGCCAATTTGTGTCACCTCAAGTTCAACACCAGCACCCACAAAACGGTCGCCTGGCTTTGTCCTGTAAAGTTCAAGACCATGAGTGGTGATATTTTCGGCAAAATCGCCATACTTTACAGGTAGACCGCTAGCCTTTGTAAACTTTTCGATACTCTCAACGCCGAGCATGCTCACCTGACGATGCCAGGCACCAGCATGTGCATCGCCTTTAACACCAAGCGAGTTTAGCTCAATACGATCAACTGCATGCTTAGTTGTTCCTTTTTTTTCGGAGATATTTACCGATACAACCTTTACAGTAATGGGATTAGTTTGCTCCATAGCTAATCAATATCCTTTTTGGTTTTCTCAATTAGTTCAACGCGTTCTATAACCATTTGCTTGTCAACAGCCTTGCACATGTCGTAAATGGTAAGGAGCGCCACGGTTGCTGCTGTTAGTGCTTCCATCTCCACACCGGTTTGCCCAATGCACTTGGCGTAACTTTTAACCTCAACCCCATTATCGCAAAGGGCAGCTTTAACATCAACCTTAGTAAGCATGAGTGTATGGCAAAGCGGAATTAGTTCAGGAGTTCGCTTAGCAGCCTGTATGCCTGCAATCTCCGCAATGGTTAAAACATCACCCTTTTTCATTTGGTTATCACGGATCAGCTTTACCGTTTGGGGTAGTAAACGAATAAAGCCAGTTGCGCTAGCCTCGCGTATTTGATTGGGTTTATGACCAACATCAACCATATTGGCCTTGCCATTTTTATCGGTGTGCGATAGTTCCATCTCAGCCTCCTATGTTATAAAACTCACCGCTACGGTTTGCAACTCCGCAAGCTGGTTTATTTTTTATAGCCATTTCAATTGCTTGCTGTATGCCTAACTCCCTTACGTTATATCCCTTGTCGCTAAAAAGGCATGGTTTAAGAATACCATCGGCGGTTAAGCGCAACCTGTTACAGGTGCTGCAATTTCCACCCTCGCCACCCTCAACAACGCCAAAGACACCATCATCGAGGTTCATCTTTGGGATAAAACGGGCAATAAAGCCATTAGAGTTAGCAAATGCTTTAACGGCTTGGGCATCGGGTTCGTTAGAGTTGTTTTCTACCACGCAATTTAATTTTATGGGGTTAAACCCCACCTTTTTGGCTTCCTCAAGTCCCTCCAGCACATCGGATAGCGTGCCAACCCTTGTTATAGCCTTATACTTTTGGGGATCTAACGTATCGAGACTAACATTTATGCGTTTTAGTCCGGCATCGTAAAGGGGCTGAGCAAATTGTTTTAAAAGCGTTCCGTTGGTAGTCAAACCTAAATCGGTAATACCCTCAACTGTTTTAAGCATCCTTACCAAGTCCACAATTCCTTTGCGGACTAGCGGTTCGCCACCAGTAATGCGAACCTTATCAAAACCATGCTGAACCGCAATCCGAGCTATTTCTACAATTTCCTCAAAGGTTAAGACCTGGTTATGGGGTATTTGGACAATACCCTCCTCGGGCATGCAGTAGGTACACCGCAGGTTGCACCTATCGGTAACCGATATCCTTAGGTAATTAATGCGCCTATTAAATTGGTCGAACATCCAAAAGTTCTCCTTTTTTGAGTTCTTTTACTCCAAGCGGAATAGCTGCAATACCTGTAGCCTTTGCCAACGAAAATATATGGGCTGAACCATGGAACTCAAGAGGTTCAACCTCCCCTATATCGTTAACAAAAACAGGGAAAAGCCCTAAACGTTCAGCTCGTTTTCGGGAATAATCAATTGCTAAGGGCAACTTGTATGTCCTAGCGTAAGGCTCATTGCATTGCATCATCATCAGGAGTGCAGGTTTTACCAGCAACTCAAACTGTACAAACGATGATACAGGATTACCGGGCAATCCAAATATTAATTTATTGCCAGCAACTCCAAATGTAGTTGGTTTTCCGGGTTGAACTGCTATGGAATCGAATAGGATTTTAACACCCAAACGCTCCATAATTCTTGGAACATAATCAAAATCGCCCATTGAAACTCCACCTGTAAGCACTACCACATCGCTTTCAGCCAAAGCCCTAGCAATGGCTTTTTCGGTAACCTCCTCGGTATCGCCTACTATACCATGGTACATTGGAATTGCACCTGCTGAAATTACCTGTGCAATTAGTTGATGCCCGTTGCTATTCCTAATCTTGCTACCCTGTGGTATTTCAGTTGGCTCAACAAGCTCATCGCCGGTTGGCAAAATTGACACTCTAGGCCTTACAGAAACGATCGGGGAATGACATCCGAGTGCAGCCATTATGGCTATATGCTGAGGCTTAATAAGGGTTCCTTTGCTTAACGGCGACTCACCAATTTTGATGTCCTCGCCAAGTTCACAAATGTTAGATTTTGGTTTACTGCCTTTAAAGCGAATAGTTCCATCGGACAATATTTCGGTATCCTCAACGGGTATAACACAATCAGCTCCATTGGGTATGGGTGCGCCGGTCATTATCTTCGAGCATGTGCCCTGGGCTATAGTTCTTTGGGGTATAGTCCCTGCTGCAATAACCTCAATTACTGTAAGGGGATTATCCAAATCTGCAGCCCTGCAAGCGTAACCATCAACAGCCGTTTTGCGGAATGGCGGCATATTTATATCGGAAACCACATCATGCCTCAACACTCGGTTTAGACTTTCGGATAATGAAACATGCTCTTGTCCATTCAAAGCGGTAACGCTTTGTTCTACAATCCTTATCGCCTTATCTAACGATATCATAACACTGATTCATTGTTTTGCAAATATGTACAAAAAAGTTGTTACCGAAAAGAATTTTTTTTCATATCGATTTGTATTATTAAACCAAAGCACCATGAATTAACAAATTCAACAGGGCTAATTTTAGGTGAATGAATCGGAATGAATCGGAATAAGCAGAATATGATGGAGTTATAGGAAGCTTGAGTCCGTTAAAAGTGAATTGTGAGCTGTGAAACGCAATGTTTGAGGCGGGAATGAGTCGGAATGAATCGGAATGAATCGGAATGAATCGGAATGAATTGGAATAAGCAGAACATGATGGAGTTAGAGGAAGTTTGAGTCCGTTAAACGTGAACCGTGAGCCGTGAAACGCAATGATTGAGGCGGGAATGAATCGGAATGAGTCGGAATAGGCAGAATATGATGGAGTTAGAGGAAGTTAGAGGAATGGTAAAAAAAGTGTTGGGCTAAACCAAATGACCATGAATTAACAAATACAACTGGCCTAATAAAAATGTGGATACAGAAACATTCTTAAAGGATTTTAGTCGATTGAAACACAATAAAACATTTAAACAACTTGTTTCTATTGACTTATCGAGGCAATCCCGATTTATTAAAATCTTTCATTCTGTGTTCTCGGAACGATTAGATTTTGTTAGTCGATTCGTCAATTGAAAAGTTCAATTGACGAATTTGGATTCAATGTCGTTTAGTTAAGGGTATTTGTAATGTTGCGCGCAAGCGAAACATCACAAGTCGTACTGAGTCCCGATTTATAGGGATAGACATCGCCTTAGTATCTCATTGCTCCTTTCTCTTCAATCCTTTGAAGAGATCCCTCGCCTTTGCTCGGGATGACAAAAACCCTATCTTCCTTTCTGCTATCTTGTCATGCTGAGCTAGTCGAAGCATCTCTTTACCTTTAATCCTTGTTGCTTTTTTGTAAACCGCTCTTTGCCATGCTTTTCTGTTGCGATGCAACGCTTTCCCCCTGCTCTTTGGAAAAAGTATTGCGTGCATCGCTATACATGTGGGAATCATCATGGTGTTAAAAATATTACGCCCCTACGGGGCTGGAAGCGTGGTTCGTTGTTCGTGTTTTGTTGTTCGTTGTTCGTGAAGCTATTGTCATGCTGAGCTAGCCGAAGCATCTCTTTGCACCTTCATCTCCTAATCAATGCGATTCCTCAGCCAATAAGAATAGGCTATGGTAGTGGCATTAAAGCCTGACCCGGCAATGGGTCGGGGGTGGAACGTGGCGGTGGGTTTAGAAAGCGATACCATATGAGCCACGCTGCAGGCGTGGCGAATAGTATCGCGTGGCAGTTCCACCCACGGGGTACCCATCGGGTCGGGCTTTTCAGCCTTGATTTTCTTTGGTTCTTTCTTGTATCAAGACAAGAAAGAACGTGAAAATCACTCTTTGCAATGTTTTTCCTTTGCGATGCAAAGCCTCACCATTACTCTTTAGTATATGCATTGCGTGCATCGCAATACAAGTGGGAGTAAACATAGGGTTACAAATATTTAGCCCCTACGGGGCTGGAAGCGTTGTTCGTTGTTCGTGAATCGTTGTTCGTAAATGCCATTCTGTGTAACACCGTGCTACACTGTGAAACCCTGTGAGACTTATTTAGTTGATGGTTGACAGTTGATGGTTGTTAGTGAGGGTAATGTCATGTTGAGCATTAGCGAAACATCTCATGGGGTCGAAAAGAGATCATTCGCTGCGCGCAGGATGACAGGTATGTATTTTTTTGTCAACTAAACGACATTGAATTTGGATTAAACATTTACTAAAAATTAGTAGGTTTGGGATATTTTGAATCTCAAACCTAAACCATAAAAACTATGTCGCACGAACCTGTAGAAAAAATCAAAGGCCTTCCGGAAAATGCCTACACTGAGCTCCGCGAAGGCGAAGAGTATCAACCAGTAATGCCACCAAGCAAGGCAGTACCTGAGGTTACTGCTTGGAGTGTTATTTGGGGGCTAATCATGGCTATTGTTTTTTCGGCAGCCGCTGCCTATCTTGGGCTAAAAATTGGTCAAGTATTTGAGGCAGCAATTCCCATTGCAATCATTGCTGTAGGGCTATCAACCCTTGCTAAACGCAAAGGGGCATTGGGAGAGAATGTAATTATCCAATCCATAGGCGCAAGTTCTGGGGTAATTGTTGCTGGTGCTATTTTTACATTACCAGCTCTATACATCCTGAACCTTGAGGCAGAATTCTATCAGGTATTCCTGTCATCATTATTTGGGGGAATTCTTGGAATTCTATTCCTCATCCCATTCCGTAAATATTTTGTGGCCGACATGCATGGTAAATTTCCTTTTCCGGAGGCCACAGCAACCACTGAGGTACTTGTATCGGGCGAGAAAGGGGGGAAACAAGCTCGTTTACTTGTGGTTAGCGGGCTAATTGGGGGTATCTACGACTTCATTATTGCCACATTTGGTTGGTGGAGCGAGGTGGTTACCACCCGAGTGATACCTGCTGGCGAGGCTCTTGCCGAGAAAGCAAAGCTGGTATTTAAACTTAATGTTGGTGCTGCCGTTATGGGTATTGGTTATATTATTGGCCTCAAGTACACCGCAATAATTGCAGCAGGGTCGTTTGTTGGGTGGTTTGTTATCATACCCATAATCAACTACTTTGCGCCCGGTTTAACTGAGGCAGTAGGCAGTAACATTACACTAACCGTTGGGCAGATGAGCGCCGAGCAGATCTTCAGCAACTACGTTCGCCCAATTGGTATTGGCGGTATTGCCATGGCGGGAATAATTGGGATTATTCGCTCAAGCGGCATTATTCGTAAAGCATTTGGCCTGGCCGTTAGTGAGCTAACCGGAAAGCACTCGGCTATCCCCAAGGAGGAACTCCGCACCCGAAGGGACCTTCCCATGTCCATTATTGCTGGAGGTATCCTATTCACTACCATTCTGCTTTTAGTATTCTTCTACTTTGGAGTAGTTCATAATATTACCCATGCTCTTATAGCGCTTGGTATTGTAATGGTTATTGCTTTTCTGTTCACCACCGTTGCTGCCAATGCCATTGCCATTGTTGGTACCAATCCCGTATCGGGCATGACACTCATGACTCTGATTATCACCTCATTGGTAATGGCATCGGCCGGATTATCGGGAACTTCAGGAATGATTGCTGCGCTCATTATTGGAGGAGTGGTTTGTACAGCACTCTCAATGGCTGGTGGTTTTATCACCGATCTTAAAATTGGTTACTGGCTTGGCTCCTCGCCCTTTAAGCAGCAAACCTGGAAGTTCCTGGGAACATTTGTTTCAGCAGCAACTGTTGGAGGCGTAATAATCCTGCTTAATAAAACATACGGTTTTACCGGCAAGGACGCTCTTGTTGCCCCACAAGCCAATGCCATGGCTGCAGTAATTGAACCCATGATGAGCGGCAAGCCTGCACCTTGGGCACTTTACGCTGCAGGGGCATTCCTTTCGCTTATCCTTACCATGATTGGAGTTCCAGCTCTTGCATTTTCGCTGGGTATGTTTATTCCCCTACAACTTAACACGCCATTACTGGTTGGAGGAATTATTGCACACATTGTTTCCACCCGTTCAAAGGACAATTCATTGAACAGAGCCAGGAAAGAAAGGGGAACACTAATTGCATCGGGCTTTATTGCAGGTGGAGCCCTAATGGGAGTAGTTAGCGCCTTACTCCGCTTTGGCGGCATTAACTATGTAAACCCAGAATGGTTTGAATCGCACTCCGCCGAAATTCTAGGCTTTGTGATGTTCCTGATTTTATGTGGATATCTGATTTGGGAAAGCCTAAGAGCAAAGGTTGAAGAATAGAGAAAAAGTAATTAGTGTGCAGTGTTCAGTGTTCAGCATCAAAAATAAATGTTATGTTAGATTTTAAAAATATGGAAGTTTGGAAAAAAAGCCGCGAATTAGCAAAAGAAATATATCTTATAACCAAAACATTTCCAAAAGAAGAAACATTTGGAATCACTCTTCAAATGCGTAGGAGTGTTGTTTCAGTAATCTCTAACATTTCAGAAGGAATAGGTAGGTCACAAATTAAAGAGACCATTCAGTTTCTGAACTTTGCAAAAGGTTCGTTATTTGAGTTAGATGCCCAACTTACTATTTCTTTTGATTTGAATTACATCGACATTTCTACTTATGAAAGAATTTCCAATCTTATTTTGGAATGCAACAAATTAGTTCAAGGATTTTCCAAATATTGCAAGAATAAAATTAATGTTACTAAATAAATACTGAACACTGCACACTGAACACTATCT
This sequence comes from Tenuifilum sp., assembly GCF_037481895.1. Classification (NCBI taxonomy): domain Bacteria; kingdom Pseudomonadati; phylum Bacteroidota; class Bacteroidia; order Bacteroidales; family Tenuifilaceae; genus Tenuifilum; species Tenuifilum sp. The sequence goes on along the minus strand of NZ_JBBFKU010000017.1, from coordinate 16,968 downwards.
ACTACAAACTAAATAATTCGCCATGATAAACAAACAATCTCTTATCGACCGCTTTATCAGGTATGTAAAGATAGATACCCAAAGCGACGACACTGTAACCGAAAGGTTTCCAAGCACTGAGAAACAGCTGGTTTTGAGCAATTTATTAGTACAGGAACTCAAGGAGTTGGGGGCACAGGAGGTAGAAATAGACCAGTACGGTTATGTTATGGCAACAATACCCGCAAATACCTCAAAAAGGGTTCCGGTTTTGGGTTTTCTTGCCCATGTTGATACTTCGCCCGATATGCCAGGGAAAGATGTTAATCCACGCTTCGTTGAGAATTACGATGGGTCCGAAATTATTCTGAACAAGGAGTTAGGAATTACCCTTTCGCCTAAGGAATTCCCTGAACTTAAGAATTACGTTGGACAAACCCTGATTGTAACCGATGGCACAACACTACTCGGCGCTGATGATAAGGCAGGAGTAGCCGAGATTATGACAGCGGTTGAGTACCTCATTAAAAACCCCAGCTTTGAGCATGGTAAAATTCGAATTGGTTTTACGGTCGATGAGGAAGTTGGCCGCGGAGTTGACCACTTTGACGTAAAGCGATTTGGCGCTGACTTTGCCTATACACTCGACGGTGGCGCAATAGGTGAACTTGAGTTTGAGAACTTTAATGCTGCAAGCGCCAAGATATCCATCCAGGGACGCAATATCCATCCGGGTTATGCAAAGGATAAGATGCTAAACGCAATACTTATAGCCCAGGAATTCAACAGCCTACTACCTGCACATGAGCGTCCGGAGCACACTCAGGGCTACGAGGGGTTCTACCATTTAATCAAAATGGATGGATCAGTTGAAAAGGCAGCTTTTCAATACATTATCCGCGACCACGATCGTAAAAAATTTGAAGCCCGAAAGGCTTATATGCAGCGCATTACCGAATACTTAAATACCAAGTACGGCGATGGTACCGTTACTTTGGAGCTAAAGGACCAGTACTACAACATGCGCGAAAAGATTGAGCCGGTTTACCATGTTGTTTCAACAGCCATGGAAGCCATGAAAGCCGCTGGCGTTAATCCAAAGGTAAAACCCATTAGAGGAGGAACCGATGGTGCCCGCCTTTCTTATATGGGACTCCCCTGCCCCAACCTATTTGCAGGTGGCGAAAACTTTCATGGGAAACATGAATACGTAGCCGTAGAAAGCATGGTTAAAGCAACCGAGGTAATGCTCAAAATAATTGAACTTACACATCAAAGCAATCATGCTCAATGATAAAAGAACGAGGGAGAAAATCTCCCTCGTTCTTTTACTTTTTGGTAATGGGCTCCAAAACCTCATAAAATACCCGATACCCACCAGGAGCCATGTAGTTATAGTTTAGGTAGATAATATCAGTTACCGGATCGTAATGGGAGTAAACCAAGGGATTATTTGGATCGCCCTCTTCTACAATATAATCGAATCCTAAAACATTGAACGAAATACTATTGTCAGGATTAATGGTAAGATAGATTGTCTCGCCATAGCTTCCCCACACCGCAAAATTCGTTGAACAGGTATTACCGCTCTCAGTTATTAATTCCTTTGTTAGCTGATACTCTCTGGTACCTAAATTGGGGTGTATATAGGTAATGGAGGACAGGTAGTACCCCGCAAAGCTATTTGCCACTAACACCTCGGTTTGTGAATTGCTGGCAACCTCCCTACCATCGTCCAATACGGAAACGTAATTAAGTATAAAATAATCGCCAACATCAGCATTTAAAGGATCATCGGGGAGGGTATAGCTATCAAGGGTTAATCCCTGTTTGAGCTGTTCCCAGGTAAAGGTTTGGCTAAGCAACAATGTATCGTTTAAGTTCTGGCCACTTACACTAAAACTGCCGAGTAGTTCTACGTTGGAGGCTTCGTTGGTTGCATTATGGAAAAACTGCTTGAAAACCTTAACCTCTTGTATGGCTGGTCCCATATAAACCTTTAACTCAATATCAACGTTATGAGATTTTTTTGGTACCAATTGCACCAACGGTGCCGACTCAACCAAACCTCCAGTTTTGGCATCGGCAGTCATTAAATCATCATCTTTCAAGCAGGAGTTAAATAGCATGGCAACGATTGCCATAAGCAATGTTCCCTTTATGACTTTTATTTCATATAATTTCATACTCTAATCAATTAATGGAGTTCAACTAACTGTTATCAGCAACATCCCACCAAACCCGAGTATTAAGGTTATCGGCTCCCTGGCGGGCAACTGCAGCATCCAGGTTTGAACCGTTACGGGAATACTCGTCGGAAGGGTAACGTAATCGCTGGGGTATCATCCCTCCATTTAAGCCATCCTCGGCAGGTGTTAGCTGGGGATAACCCGTTCTTCGCCATTCAAACCACGCCTGCAAGCCCTGGTCGAACATGGCAACCCATTTCTGGGTATAAATCTTTTCAAGTTCTTTCCCTGCTTCCCATTTGCCATTGTTGGCAAGAAAATCATTGATATAATCGTCAATATTTCTGGAAACCCCTCCTAAATCGTAGTAGTATGGAACGTTTTCGACAATCTCGTTTGCATACTGCCTGTACGACTCCTGAATTCCCAATTCATAGTAATCCTGTGCTGTTTCTGTTCCAAACGTTAGCAAACCACGATACTTGGCTTCAGCCAGGAGGAAGCAAACCTCTGCGCGGCTCATAAACATTCCGGGAGCATTGGCTTTACGGAAGTATTCACCCAGCTTTGAGGTTCGTTTAATGCCATTACCCAGGTAAGCGGCAGCCTTTGCCGATGTCAATCCATTGGGTAACCCTATCCAGAAACCACCGGCTTGGGGTGTTTCAGCGTAAACTACAATTCGCCAGTCGGGATGATCGTGGTTATTGGGATTGTACATGGCATCAATCAGGGTTTTGCTAACCCTATGATCATCACGGGTTTTATAGGTCTCGTTAAGCGGATGGTTATTGGGGTATGAGCCCATGTAGATTAATGCAGCATTCTGTGAGTTATTACTAATAATTGGATAGGTTTCGGGGTCGGATACAATACCATCTATTTCATTTCTGATAAATTCCTGATATTCAACCTTATGAGACATTCGCATAAGCAAACGTAAACGTAATGAGTTGGCAAAGCGTTTCCATTTGGTAATATCGCCCCCAAATAGAATATCACCTTCAACCTTTGGACCACCAACCAGGAATAAGTCGTTTGCTTCCTTCAGCTTTGCATGCAATGCAAGATAGATTGATTCCTGCGTATCGTACTTTGGCGTATAGGTACTATCAACCTTTAATGCCTCCTTGTAGGGAATATCGCCGTACAGGTCAGTAAGTACTGAAAAGATATAACTCTTAAGCACAAGGGCTACTGCCTGGTAGTTCCTATTCCCTAAGCGTTGACCCATTTCGTAAATGCGCTGGGTTTCAATTGCAGGGCCTGCATATAGCCCAGTCCAAACCGAGTTTATAACATCGTTGCGTGGTACATACCTATCCTCATCGGTGTACTGCACCTTGGCCATATGTTGCACCCAGCATGAGCCAATCTCGTGCCCCAGCCATACATCAAAAACCCTATCGGCAATATCCTCAATGGCATTTGCCAATAGCTTATCGGGATAATCCTTGGTTATATCAATTGCGTTGGGGTTTTTGTTGATGTCATCAAAATTACTTGTGCACGACTGCAAAGCAACTGCCCCCATTACAGCTATACTTACCGTTAATAATCTATATAGTTTCATACATCATTTTTTTACAAACTAAAACTTAAAGCTAAAATTCACCCCTAAGCTGCGAGCTGTAGGATGTTGACCAAACTCTAACCCCTGAACATTGGAGTTGCTAAATGCGGTTTCGGGGTCAATATGGGGTACCCTAGCGTAAAGTATAGCCAAATTACGGCCTACTATAGAAATGGAAACATTACGTATTGAACTCTTACCTATTTTAGGAATGGTGTAGCCAATTTGAACCTCCCTTAGCTTAATAAAACTTGCATCAAATATGCTGGAGTAGGCTATATTATTATTATAGGCAGCTTTATTGTATTCCTCAGCCGAAACAACCACATCATTCTCAGTCCAACGGCCCTGTCCATCGGGCATTACGCCAACACCTACAATTCCTCCCTCACGACCCTTGAGAGTTTCCTTCAATACCCCTGCGTATCGGCCCCAGGTGTTAGTCATGGAGTATATTTCACCACCCCAACGTGCATCAACAAGAGCACTAAAGGTTAGGTTTTTAAACCTAATTGAGTTAGTTACCCCAGCAACCCAATCGGGTGTATAGTTTCCTAACTTCTTCATGACGCCCTGTAAGGGTAATCCTGCAATGTGAATTACTTTCCCTTCGTCGTTCCTCATAAAGTCGTACCCATATAGAACGCCAAATGGTTCACCGGGTATAGCCAACACATCAAGGCTCCAGTAGCCACCCAGTACGTACTGGTCAAGACCCTCGGCCAACTCCCTTACCTTATTTACATTCCTTGAAAAGTTTATACCAATGTTCCACTCAAAACCCGATCGGGTCTTAACGGGTATTCCATTTACCGATAGTTCAACACCCCTGTTGTCAATCTGACCTGCGTTTACTATGGTAGAGGTATAACCGGTTGTTGCACTTATAGGCATACGGATAATCTGATCATAGGTGCTTTGGGAATAGTAGGTTAAATCAAAAGCCAACCGGTTCATAAAGAATCGTAAGTCAGCCCCTATCTCAAATGAATTGGTACGCTGCGGTTTAAGATTTGGATTTGGCAAGTCGTTTGGAATGTAAATTTGAGCCAGCTTTGTACCGGAATTCCAACCATCGTCGAACCTATACACGGGTTGCAACTGGTAGGGATCGGTATCGGCACCAACCTGTGCCCAACCGGCACGTAGCTTGGCAAAGCTAAATTTTCTAGATTGAATATCGAATAAATCGGTCAGCACGGCCGATACATTTACCGATGGGTAAAAGTATGCATTACTACCCGCTGGTAACGTGCTCGACCAGTCGTTACGTCCTGTAAAATCAAAGAATAATGCATTTTTCCAAATTAGCTGACCGTTAAAGTATAAGCTGTTAATTCGCTTTTTGGTAATGTAATTCGTGGTAACAACAGGAACTCGGGCATTCTCAAAGGTGTAAACATCGGGTACGCTAAGTTCAGTAGCATAGGCGCTCAGCGATTGGGCAAACTGGTTCATTCGGTTACCTCCAAAATTGAATGAAAAACCAAGATTTTCGGTAAACGACTTGTTAATCATAAACATAAAGTCGGCGTTAACTTCCCGGAAAGTTCTTTTTGATTCGCTCAGGTAGCCATAAGGGCTCTCGATATCGCCGTAAGCGGAACGGGCGTTGTTGTAGTTGGTGTAGTAATCAACTCCTATCCCTGTCTTTAGGCTTAACCAGTCAGTAAACTTTATGGTTGAAGTTGCTTGACCTAGCAGTCTGTCCCTATCAATACCATTAAGGTTCTCATAAAGGGTAAAGTAAGGATTGTTATGGTAGCTGTAGTTCCAGTTTCGTTTACTGCCATCGGGATACTTATACTGTTTTAAATCGGCCACATCAACCTGACGGCCAAACCACAAGAACTGCTGCATCACATTCTGCCCGCTGTAACCGTATGCGGGAAGGTTTTTACTATAGGTGTTAATATAGGTAGCATTGGCTGTGAAAGCCAGAAATTTATAAGGCGATGCTGTGGCGTTTAGGTTTACGCTATTCCTCTCTTGGTCGGTATTGGGAATCATACCGGTTTGCATGGAGTTGGTGTACGAGAAGCGTACTGCATAATCTTCGGCTGCGCTCTCAATGGCAATATTATTGGAGTAGGTTTGGCCCAGCTCAAAAAAGTTCTTCACATTACTTGGGTGCGATACCCAGGGTGTGGGTTGACGAACACCGCCCACAACAGGTGAGTTCCACTGCGGGATCATCAGCCCAATATCGAGTTTTGGCCCCCAGCTCTCATCAACATGGTCGTTAATACCCCCTCCTTTACCGTCGTAAAACTCAAATTGGCCATTTGTACCCTGCCCATACTCATCCTGGAAATCGGGAAGCCTTAAAGGCCTTTCGAACGTTGTGGTTGAGTTAAAGCTAACACCAAAGCGCTTATCGGTATCGGCGGAGCGTGTTTTGATAATTATAACCCCATTGGCAGCGCGCGATCCGTAAAGCGCTGCAGCATTGGGCCCTTTAAGAACTGTAACGCTCTCAATGTCGTTTGGGTTGATATCGGCAATGCCGCTACCGCGGTTTACCCCTTCGGTGTAAGTACCACCAAAGTTTGTGTTGTTAAGCACAACCCCATCCACCACAAAAAGTGGCTGGTTATCGGTGCTAAGCGAGTTAACCCCGCGAAGTACGATACGGGTTGAGGCACCTACAGCCCCAGAGGTATTGGTAATAATAGCCCCGGAAATTCGTCCTTGCAATGAATTCACAATATTCAGCTCAGGAGTGCGAGCTAATTCATCGCCTTTTACGCTCTGAATGGCATACCCCGTTGCTTTCTCGGCACGCATTATACCCAAGGCTGTAACGGTTACCTCCTTTACCTCAATTGCTTCCTCCTCCATTTCCACATCTATCACCGTTCGGCCGGAAATATCAACCTCCACGGTCTTGTAACCAATGTAGCTAAAGCGAAGCTTTTTGGCAATGGCCGGAACACTAATCTCATATCGCCCTTCCATGTTGGTAACCGTACCAGTAGTGCTACCAACAACAACCACAGTAACTCCCTGCAAAGGCCATGCACCATCGGCCGAAGTTACTGTTCCCGTAATTCTCACAGTTTGTTGGGCTAACAAATTCAAAGAACCTATAAACAAAAAAGCTGTGAGAAAGGCACACAGTTTCCTCATAAAACACAAGTTAATAGTTTGGTTTAGGTTTAGTTAGTTAATTCACAAAGCTAATTTATGGTAAATAGAAATACCAGTCAAATGTTTTTGAGTAAAAAGGTAAAATAAAAAAACCGCCCCTCTGGGGCGGTTTTTGAATGAAATCAAAATTAATTATTCCTGCCACCAAACCTTAGTCATAAGATCATCGGGCCCTTGAGCAGCAACAGCGGCTTTATAGCCTGGTTCGTTAACTCCTTGCTCCTCTACAGGATACCACATTCTGTTTGGAATATCAGTCACACCATCAACAATAGGAGTGAAAATAATGTTGGTTGTTCCTTGTCTATGGGTAATTTCTCCAGGTTTAATAAGGGTTTTGGGGAATCCAGTCCTACGATACTCAAACCAAGCCTGTTCAGGTTGCATATATAACGCAATGTATTTCTGGGTAAGAACATTCTCCTGATTAGCAGAGGGTACAGCAGCTAGGTAAGTATTGATTTCTCCATTAGTAACTCCCCAGTCCTCCATTGAGGCACGGATACCCCTTTCATACCAAGTCTGATCCCAACCATTAACCTCAGACATGATAAAGCAGAACTCAGCATAATCCATGAATGTGTAGGCAAAATCAGGCTGATGAACTACAGAGGGATTATCCTTGTAGTTGCAAGTATTTGGAGCAAATGCTTTTGTTGTACCATCGTCCATACCATAAGGCATACCAATCCACTTGCCACCAATTTTATACGCCCAAATACTTAACCTAGGATCCTCAATCCCTTGAAAAGGATTAATCTTTGATGTATTCAACGTATCGTTTCTACCAGCTAAAAGCTCAACAAAAGGCTTTGTAATGGTAAAATCGTTACGATTGTCAACAAAAAATGCACGGTAAACCGGACCTTCATTAGGGCTTGCAGCTAGATATGCAAACTTTGCATTATCAGCATTTGACTCGAAGAAACTGCTCAATGGAAGTGCTTTAACCTCGTTGAGAGGAGCAACATCCTTATTTGACATTCTGAGTGCTAAACGTAAGCGAAGGGTATTAGCAAACTTTTTCCATTTTGCCACATCGCCTCCGTAAATAATATCGCCCTTAGTAAGATTACCGTTGACTGGATCAATCATTGCAGCTGCCTCTTTCAGCTCATTAATAAGCTGTGGATAAATATCGGCCTGAGCATCATACTTAGGCTGACGAATGTCGGGATTAAAGCATTCGCTGTAAGGAACATCACCCCAAGTATCGGTAATAATACTGATGATGTATGCTTTAAGAATCATTGCAACCGCAATCTGATGTTCATTTGGACCAGAAGCACGAGCATCAGCCTTAGTAGCCTCATCGGTATTCATTTTAATGATTTGCTGCAAGTTGGCAGCAGCCCGATAAAATGCTCTCCAAGCATTTTGAATGGTTTCTGTACGAATCAAGTAACGATCTTCATCGGGATAGTTATTCTGTGACCAATGCTGGCACAAAAGTTGAGTTCCTCGACCTGCAAACCATGCATCACGTAAATTATCCATTATGGTTTTTTCCGAGTAGGTTAGCAGGTATCCCGTTTCAATAGCCACAGGATTGTTTGGATCCTTGTTTATCTCATCAAACTTATCGGTACATCCCGTAATGAATAGTACCGGTAGTGAGATAATAAGAAATATTTTTTTCAACATAGCTTTCATTTTTTAATAATCAAATGGTTTATACTGTTAAAAATCAAAAGTTAGGTTAAAGCCAAAGGTACGGAGTGAAGGCAATGCACCACCTTCAATACCCTGAACATTACCTGAACCATGAACGTATTCTGGGTCCCAATCAACACCTTCAGCACGATTCCAAATAGCTAAGTTGCGACCGTATGCAGAAATTTTAACGTTGTTTAAAGGACCAGTGTACTTCTTGGGTAGGTTATAACCAATTCGTACTTCACGGAGTTTAATGTAATCAGTATCAAAAGTATTTTGACCTGCTCTAGCACGTGAATAGTGGTCCCAAGCCCAGCGTTCACCCGTGATTACAGTTTCATTCTTAACAGGTCCAGTAGCAGGTGTACCATCAGCATTCAAATAAACAACATTGCCATTTGCATCTAAAGTACCATATACACCATCAACTACTATACCTTCTTCACGAATGTTATTAGCTGCAGACCGCTCAAGTATACCCGAATATGTTCCCCACATATGGGTTAGTGAGAACATGCGGCCACCCTTTTGCATATCGATTTGGGCTGATAGTTCAAAACCCTTATAACGGAATGTATTGGTTAAACCAGCATTCCAATCAGGCAAGTAGCTACCTACAGATTCAATAGTAGCTCTTTGGATGTAACGACCATTGGTTCCAACTATCTTATTACCATTTGCATCGGTTACATAGTTATAACCTTTAATGGTTCCAAACTTCTCGCCTTCCTGAGCATGAACTTCAACACCAAACAATCCTGCTAAGCGATAGGTATTAACTCCGGGTGCAAGTTCATTTATGCGGTTGTCGTTCTTAGCAAAGTTAAGAGTTACATCCCATGAGAAACCGTTCTCTATTTGTATAGGAGTGCCCGTTAGTAAGAGCTCAATACCTTTATTGGTAACCTTACCAGCATTGATAATTTGTTGCGTATAACCTGTTGTTGCAGAAGTAGGTACAGGAATAATTTGGTTAACAGTTTGGTTGTTGTAGTATGTAAAGTCAATACCCAATCTGTTATTCAAGAATTTTAACTCAGTACCAACTTCGTAGGAGGTTGTCTTTTCGGGTTTCAGGTTAGGATTATTCAGAGTAGTTGGAAGGCGATAGTTTGGATCGGTACCAAAGTTATCGAGAGGAACAAAAACAGTAGCAGTAGAATAAGGATTGGTATCACCACCCACCTGTGCCCAGTTCAAACGAACTTTACCAAACGATAGTATAGTTTGATCCTTTAGAACTGGAAGTTCAGTAAATATGAAACTTGTTGTAGCACTTGGATAAGTATAGAAATTATTTTCCTCAGGAAGAGTTGATGACCAGTCACCACGCATGGTAAAGTCGAGGTAGATCATGCCCTTATAACCAAGGGTTGCGCTTCCGAATACACTGTTAATACGTTTTTGCCACTTGTTATCATATACGCTTGCAGGAACTGCAGAGTTACTGAGGCTGTACCAGTTACGTAGTAGTAAACCACCTTGTGTTTCACCACCGGTTAGGGCGTATTTTTGCTCCATACGGTTAGTACCCAACATGGCATTAAGGGTGATGTCCTCGGTTAAGTTCTTATTAATTAAAAACATGAACTCATAGTTCATTTCGGTAAATACACGAGTAGCTAAGGAGTAGAACGATTGAGCTTGAGAACCAATTGCACTACGCTCCTCAATGGTATAGTTATAATGATCCATGTTAACCCTACCGCGTGCCTTTAACCAATCGGTAATGTTGGCAGTAAGACCAATGTTACCGTAGTAACGGTCACGAACGTCTTCCGGTGCATTTTCGTATGAGGCCCAGTATGGGTTATCGGAGTACATAGGAGTTGGATCATCCCATGCCACACGGTTCCAAGTTCTCTGGGTACCATCTGGATTCTTATAGGTTTCGAGGTCTTTATAGTCAGTTGAAGTTTGACCCCATTGGAACATACGCATTACTGGGTTCTTGTCACCGTATCCGGTTTCAGGACGTCCTTTAGCCCAGTTACGTACATAATTTACGTTTGTTGAAGCTTCTAGGTACTTGCTAATCTTACTCGTTCCATTAAAGTTCAAGGCATTACGTTCCATTTCATTGCCAGGCATATACCCGTCAATAGTCATGTTGGTGTACGATAACCTGAAACTCGATTTATCAGTAGTTCCGTTTACGGCAACACTATTGGTATATGAAACTCCAGTTTGGAAAAAGTAATTAAAGTCATTCTTTGGGTAAACCCAAGGCTTGGCCACTAAATAGTTTTTGGTATCCCATTCATCAAATGCATTCCATGGTAAAACCATGATATTGGGATCATACTTCGGACCCCATGATTCATCTGTTTGGTAGTTAACAACCAAATAATCTGTTCCGTTAATGTTAACCTGTTCAAACCCGTTAACACCGCCTTCGTCATCGCTGAAGGTTACGCCACCGCCGTATAACTTCTGAACTTTAGGCAGATATGCAACTTTTTCAAAGGATACCCCTGAGTTAACGGTAACACCTATACCCTTTTGCTGGGAACCTTTTTTGGTGGTAATAAGTATTACACCGTTCAAAGCACGTGTACCATAAAGAGCCGATGCAGAAGCACCCTTAAGAACTGAAACCGATTCAATATCTTCAGGGTTAATATCCGAAGCAAGGTTACCATAATCGTAGCCCCCTGCACCAACGTTAGCTGAGGAAGTGTTGTAGTTTGCATTGCTTATTGGCACTCCGTCAACAACGAACAGGGGATCGTTGCTTCCAGACACTGAAGCCACACCACGGATAAGAATCTTAGCAGAACCACCTGTGTTACCCGATGCACCAACAATCTGAACACCAGCAATCTTACCGGTTATGGCATTCAAAATGTTTGTTTGGCCCGACTTGTTAAGCTCATCGGCTTTTACGTCCTGCACTGCATAGCCAAGTGCTTTTTTCTCACGGGTAATACCCAGAGCGGTAACAACAACCTCACCCATCTGAACCGCCTCAGTTTCCAAGGCTACATCAATTACCGAGCGGCCGGCAATGGCTACTTCCTGGGTTTTGTATCCCACAAAGCTGAAGGTGAGGGTTTGAGCATTAGTGGGTACGGCAAGCTCATACTTACCATCAGCATTGGTGGTGGCACCAATGGTTGTACCCTTAACTACAACTGAAACGCCCGGCATGGGCATTCCATCCTCGGAACTGGTAACCGTTCCGGTAATCCTTACCGTTTGTGCCTGCACAATGGTTAAGCCGGCAAGCAGCAAACCTGCAAGAAAAACGCTTAGTTTTTTCATAGAACAAGTTTTAGGTTTACAATAAAGGTTAGTAAATTTTCAACAGGGCTAATATATTTTAAATAATACTAAAATGCAAACAAAAGAGTTAATTTTTTTTTATCATCAAGGATAAGTGCAACAACAAAACAACATACCATACTGATTATCAAACACAATAAAATACTTTGACTATTTACATTCCATTAATTCACCCCCTTTAAATAACTTACAATAAAAAAGGCCGCAGTTTTGCGGCCTTTTTATTTATCAATAAAAACCATTACGGGTTTTGATCGGCTTCCTCAATAAAAGGATTGTTATCTATTTCACTTTGAGGAATTTTATAAATGAAAACATCAGCCTCGGGTGCAATAGTATTACCCGGAATAGCGGGGAAACGATGGTTGGTTCTATTTAGACCTTTCTTCAATCGCATTAAATCGTAAAAAGCAAAGCCTTCACCCCAGAGTTCAATTCTGCGTTCTACCAGAATCCTGTCGATTAATGCTTGGCCTGTTTCTGTTACGGTTGGAGGAGTATTAAATCGAACCTTCCAAAGTTCTTCTAATAATCCTTGTGCTATTGCTTCATCTGCGCCACCCATTCTTGCACGGGCCTCAGCTTCAATAAGAAGCATTTCTTCAGGACGCATCATTACATAATCTGCTGCAAATTCCTTGTCGCCAGCAGCAGCAAATTTATAGTTAATATAAACGGGAACACCACCTGTTGTCGTAGCTTGAAGCAAGTCATCACGGCGAATGTCACCTGGTTGCATTTGATTATACAATGTTTGGCACAAATACTTAGGACTATAGCCCAGACCTGCATAACCTCCTATAGTCATATCCAAATGTGAGAAGAATGAAGCAAAAATGGTCGACTGTTCTTCATTAACAGGAAGCCCCCACATCCAAACCATTTGCGAGGCATTATCGAAACCTGATTCATACTGAGCAATAGTGTTTAGGCTATAACCACTTCGAGCAGAAGCAGCATGTTGAGCAGCAGCAGGCCAATCATTCATTACTAATGCCACCCTTGCCCTTATGCCATGGGCAACAGAAAGGTCAACTTCTGAAATATCTCTTCGGGAAATATTGGAGGCAGTAAAGAGTGAAATAGCATCATCAAGGTCGTTTACAATTTGTTGGTAAACATCCTGTACTGTAGCACGAGGTTTGCCTTCATTGATGGGTTCGGTATATAGAGGTACACCAGGTTTGTTTTCATTTCCAACATAAGTTTGTTGAAAATGCTGAATAAGCCTGAAATAAGAGTATGCACGCATAGTTAAAGCTTGAGCCTTAACATGACCCTTTTCTAGATCGGTAGCATTGGTAGCTTCGTCAACATGTTTTATAACCTCATTTAAATTTCTAATTCCCCTATAAAACAGTGACCATACAAAGTTTGTACGGCGGTAGGTAGCTTCTCTATTATCAATTGTATAATCGTATTGGAACCAGTGTAAACGACCTACAACTATATCTTCGCCCATTAAATCAGAAACCAAATCTACAGATTTAACCCCGAATTGATCATGATAACTATGGTATTCTCTCCAATCGCGGGTTACCCCATCTATAACTGCTTTTGCACCCTCAATATTTTGGAAAACTTTATCGTCACTTATTGAGGCAGAAGGGCTGGTTTCAAGAAAATCGTCGTTACAAGCAACCAGTGTCCCTACTAGCAGTGCTGCTATTAATGTTATTCTTTTCATATACATCACCTTTTAGAAGTTTAGATTTATACCAAATGCAATTGTGCGTAAAGGAGAGTATACGTTATCCAAATTACCATCAAGGGTTTGTTGTGGATCCATACCTTTACGCTTTGTTAAAACAAAAAGATTTGTGCCAGTTAGGTATACTCTTGCAACACTTGCTCCTATTTTTTGTGAATATTTATTTGGCAAAGTATAACCAATGGTTAAATTTTTAAAACTGAGATAATCTGCATCGGTTAAAAACCTGTCAGACTGCCCATTAACATTCTGGTCATTATCATTAATTGGAATGTTTGAATTTGGGTTTGTAGTTGACCATGCATTTAGTATATCTTTATGGAAATTGGTACCATTCGTAAGATTACCATGCATTAATGCAGCATAACTTGCATCATAAACTTGACCACCTATTCCAAATGTTAATAGGAAAGATAAATCAAAGTCATAAATTTTGAATGTATTGGTAATACCACCTGTAAGATCGGGTAAGGAACTTGTTCCAGTGTAGTACCTAGTAGCAGCGGAATAATTTGTTGTCGTAATAACTGAATCAACTACAACTTCATTGGTAACAGGATCAACATGGGTTACATCCTGATACCAAAGCGATTTACCAGTATTAGGATCAACACCAGCATATTTTCTTACATACCAATCATAAATGCTATGACCAGCCATCCACTTCTTTGAGCCTTGTATCATTTCTTTTTGTGGTAGTTTAGTTATTTCGTTCTTGAAGTGGCTAAGGTTTACATCAATATTCCAATTAAAATTCTTTGAATTCACAACATTTGCACCCAGTTCAATATCGAAACCTTTATTCTCAATAGCCCCAATATTAGCATCGTAACCACTAAATCCGGTTGATGGAGGTAATGGTTGGGTAAACAACAAATCGTCGCTCTTTCTAATGTAGTATTCAAAGTTTACATTAAAACGTTCAAAGAAACGAGCCTCAAATCCAGTATTAAGTTGAACGTTCTTTTCCCACTTAAGATTAGGCGTTCCCAAGCGGCTAAGCAAGAATCCTGGGTAACCTAAGTTAGCGTATGCTGTAGAGTACAAAGCTTGGTAAGCATAATATCCAACCCTGTCGTTACCCATTGAACCATAACTTGCTTTCAGCCTTAAGCTATTGATCCAGGTAAGTGATTTCATAAACTCTTCTTCAGATACTCGCCATGCTGCACCTACTGACCAGAATGTACCCCAACGATTGTCTTTATGAAATCTCGAAGATCCATCAGTACGAAAACTTAACGACAGGTAATAGCGATTGGCATAATCATAGTTTACGCGACTGAAATAACTTTCAAGTCTAAAGTTATTTTCATATGAACCAGATGATTCATTTGTGGCTGCTGCGTCAAGTTCGTATATATTAGGTAAAGGAAAGCCTGTACGTGTAGCAGTAAGATAATTGTAAATATACTGAGTGCTTTCATGTCCTAATAAAACATCTACATTGTGAACATCAACAAAGGTATGATTGTAGTTAAGCAATTGGTTAGCAGAGAAATTGAAGGTTCGACCATAATCGCGAGTAGAACGTCCACCAAATGCTTGAGCATCACCAAATTCCATGTTTTGGTGAGTTAAGCCATAATAACCATCATAATCGACACTACCGTTAATGGTTAATTTGAAATCTTTCAAGAACTTGAATTCAGTGAAACCCCGAGCAGAAACATCGTCTGTTTTATATATCCTCTTGTCCAAAGCTATTGTTCCCAGTGGGTTGCTGTTTGCACTATATAACCTCGCACGACCAAAAGAGTTACCATAGTCGTATTGCTTTTTCCCTTGAGGATCAAGAATTAACTCACCAGTATTAGGATCTCTTAAATATACAGGATAAATTGGGGCTACCATCCTGCTCCACATAAAGGTGTTAACATATGAAGAGCCACTTGATACGGGATAATTTTGTTCTGAAGTCGAAGCACTAAGGTTTAGACCAACCTTAAGCCATTCCTTCATTTGACTCTCGTTATTAAGTCTTAAACTATAGCGACGGAAATTGGATGAAGTAACAATACCCTCATCATTTAAAATATTAGCCGAAATATAGTAAGCATTCTTATTGGTACCACCACTGGCTGAAATTTGAACTTCCTGACGCTTACCGGTTTGATGTAACTCATCATACCAGTTATCATTCCAAAGTTTTTGAGCATTTGGATTTAGCTTGCCATCTTCTCTAACAACAAATTCCCCCGTAGGTACTTTAAAGGGATTGTAGCCTCCTGTATAATCATCTATTAAATTAGTAGAAGCAAACAAAGCTGCGGCGTTAGTATTATCTCCCAGAGCAATACGATAGTTAGATACTTTTTGCCAAAGGACTTCCATGTATTGTTCAGCATTTAAAACATCATACTCAGGAATACCCCTTGTACTAAGGCCATAACTTGCCAAAACGTTGAATTGAGTTCTATCTTGCTTACCCTTTTTGGTAGTAATCATAATAATACCGTTTGCAGCACGCGAACCATAAAGAGAAGTAGCGGAAGCATCCTTCAAAACGGTTAGGGTTTCAATATCCTGAGAGGGAATACTATTAATATCGCCATTGAAGGGGAAACCATCAACTACATAAAGAGGTGCAGCAGATGCATTAATTGAACCTATACCTCGGATTCTAATGGTAGCAGTTGTTCCCGGTTGACCCAATCCAGAAGTAACTTGTATACCCGATGAAAGACCTTCGAGTGCCTTGGTTATGTTTGACGTTTGAATTTCTTTCAACTTTTCAGTTTTTACAGTTGAAGCAGATCCTGTAAATGACTCCTTTTTAAAAGTTCCATAAGGAGCTACAACCACTACCTCCTCAATCTGCTTCGATTCAGGTTTCATTACCACATCGATTACGCTGCGGCCAGCCACAGCTACATCCTGTGTTTCGTACCCCACAAAGCTGAAGGTGAGGGTTTGAGCACTAGCGGGTACGGCAAGCTCATACTTACCATCAGCATTGGTGGTAGCACCAATGGTTGTACCCATAACAACAACTGAAACGCCCGGCATGGGCATTCCATCCTCGGAACTGGTAACCGTTCCGGTAATCCTTACCGTTTGCGCCTGAACCATTGTTATTCCGGCCAGTAGCAAACTTGCAAGAAAAACGCTTAGTTTTTTCATAGAACAAGTTTTAGGTTTACAATAATAGTTAGTGAAATTTATTATTTCCGCCGCTAATATATGTAACACTTTTTTAAATTACAACCGTTTGCGATGCATTTTGTTAACAAAACGAGTGTTAAAAATGAAAATATGAATCATATTTGACGTATTGGATTGATTTACAAAGCCTATAAATACTCTAGAATAATTCTTAAATCTAACTATAACATGATATACAATTCCAAATGAATCACGCAGTAGGCGAGGCGAATAGTATCGCGTGGCGGCTCCACCCGTTGGGTGCCCCGTGGGTGGAGCCG
>NZ_JBBFKU010000016.1:0-66031 GCF_037481895.1 Tenuifilum sp. | reverse complement strand
CTTGCAATAATTGAATTATGTGGATGGATTGAGTTAACTATGGACAACATTGTTGAACGTTTTGCAAATAAGCATCTTAAAACTCAACCATTCAAAGAAAGCTTCAAATCTTTAAAAATGAATAATTATGGTTTTGACTATAAAAAGAACTTTAGGAGAATGCTGAGTCAAACAGTCGGGCTTCATAATACTGAAAAACTTGAGACCAAATTAAATAAGAGTGGACAAATTGACATTCTTGATGCCATCCTTAAAAATTTAAAGAAATTAAGAGATGATGCAGCCCATACATATATTGACGCAACTAAAACATATCAAGCCCCATCAGCTACAAAAGCTCAACTTGAACAGATATACCCTATTTTAAAGGAGTTTAGCAAAGAAGTAAATAAACTAAAATGACAAAAATGAGTCGAGTAGGCAAGGGGGAATCACACCCCCAAGCCTACTCGACTTTCTATTCACCATCTTGTAACTTACTTAATTCAGTGTCCAAAAAGTGTTCAACTGAATTTCTGTTTTTTAGTGTTGGGTCCGATTTCAGTCGGTCTGATAATGTTTTTAATGTCTGTTTAACTCTTATCGCTGGCTTTGAATGATATTCTCTAATTTTTTCTTGAACAGCTTGTGAAACTTCCTTAGGCATATGATAGCTAAGGTTAACTCCCAACATTGTTGGGAAAATTTCATTATATGCATTATTTACTTCTTCGGTTGTTGGCTTTAATGCAATGTAATTATATATAAAATCAGGACGTATGTAGCAACTTACTGGATATTTGTCAGGTCCGAAACTTTGAAGGACAGCTTTGTATGTTGCTGTGTCTTTTGAGAGCCACCAAGTCTTATAGCCAAAAATTCCGCTGTCAGAGGATTCTCCATTTTTGTTTCTTAAGTAGTAAATAGCCAATATCATTTCAGCATCATTCTCAGCTTTTATATCGTTGTCTTTTTTATGGCTTAATACTTCTGTTAATTTAGCTTTTTCATCTTCATTCACTTTTATATCCCACATTTCATTTGATATAAATGTAATTCCAAAGATTTCTTTTAAATAAACAACTAGTTCTTCTTTGGCTGTCCGAAGTTGTGAATCAACAAATGTGTCTATGAACTTGTCAAAGTCTTTTATTTGTCCTTTTTTCTTAGCGTAGAAATATGCCCTAATTAAAATTTCGTCAATAAAAAGTAATTCGAATTCGTCATTAAGATAAAATTCTTCCATATGGAAGAACATATTATAATACTTGTTCTTTACCATTCTTAAATGTGAAACTAACTCATTTAAGAGTGTTTCATTGATAAACATTGAAATACCCGCTTTTTTTGCACCTATCAGTAAATTCCAGTGCCTTCTATTGCCTTCTTCTAAATAGTATTCAGATAAAGCCGGAATAATAATTGAATTGTCTACAAATACATTTAAATGTGAGGCAAGCGTTTGAAAATATGTTGATAGTTTGGGTTCCCATTGGAGGAGGAACATCATTAAGTAGGTGTTTGAGAGACTTTTTAAAAATCTTCTTTGTTCAACTGTGCCATTATATACTATGTCTCGTATTGCAAGGTGAAGTGCAGTTTTTACTTTCTCCTTGTTTCTTAAAACGACATTGCTTTCATCAACAGCAAGACTAATTACATCATTTAAGTTTTGCTCAATAACTGAATGACTATCTCCTTTTAAAACGAAGTTTGAGAACTCTAGTCCTTGTCTTAAAAATATATTATTAAAAACCTTAGTTATAAGCGTCTCAACATCTTTAACCTTTACATCAATATCAGAAAAGTATTTTTTGATTGTTTCTTGTGTTTGCTCATAAAAAGCACTGAAAAGAGCTTCGTCTTTTAAATTTCTCTCACCAATTTCTAATCTTGTTTCATACGGCAAGCAATAGCCTTGTTCCTTGGTGTGGAATTTAATTTTTCTTGGTTTTGTACTCAGTGCAACAAGTCTTTCTGATATTTTGCTGTCTAGAAGTTGTGGGTCAAATTTTAAATACTTTTTGATTGATTCTTTAATTTGTGCTTCTGACTTCAAATTGTGCTTGTCAGGGTCAGTACCTTCCAACGCATATAGAATAAGTGTGTCCGCTAGTAGGTCGTCAAGTTTTAAATCATCTCTGTTGCTGTCAAATTGTTGACCTAGAAATACAAAAAGCCTCGAATCAGAATCTAAATCTGAAACTGTATAGTATTTTCCAGGCTTTGAATATTCGTGTAGATATGTACTTACGAAAACTTGATAGGCTTTAATAGTTTGTTCACTTAGGTTACAATTTGCGGAAAACCATCTTATGTCATAAATGGTTAGAGGGATTTTTGTTTTATCAAAAACTTCATCTACTAAACTTTCAGCATTATTTATTTTTCTATTTGTTACATAAACGAGTCTGTCAAACTCAATTTCATTTTCTTGAAGTTTTTTAATTGTATTATAAATTTTACCAACGTGGTCTAATTCAGTTGATAGCTGAAAAATGTGTTTTTGACTATCGTTTCTTGAATATATATGCTGAAATCCGTCAACGCCTTTATCCTTTGTTCGACCAACAGGAATAAAAGAATATCCTAGAACTGCTGATAAAAAGTCATTTCCGAAAAGTTCAAAAATATTCCCGTCATCAATTTTTGCGATTGCATATTCAAAGGCTTCTTTGTCTACTTGCATAATTGTAATTGTTGTCGGTTTTTAGGTTAGGCATAACTCGTTTACAACCGTACCAAAAGTAATTATATACATCTATTTTGGGTGTATAACCGTACTTTTTGTAAGGTTTATCTAAACAAAAGTAAAATATTTTCACAAATCATCAAACGAGTTTTTAAATTTCTTCAGACCATTTTCCCTAACACTTGAAGTTGTTCTTTTTTGATTGATAGTGAGTTTCATTGAACGCAGATTACGCTGATTTTGTAGATTTACACAGCTTATATTAACCAAACACTAAACACCAAACACCAAACACCAAACACCAAACACAATCTCCCCTGTACACTGCATACTATATTTCCATTACCCGCAACAGCTGCAACCCTTTTGCCCTTTACTATCCTGTTCCTGTATGGGTGGGCATTTTACGCTGCCGTATGAGCAGAATACGCAGCAGTCGCCGGGCTTTGGTTTTAGCAAATGTCCGCATTTAGTGCATTCGTAAAAGTACTGGCAGGTGTCGGTGGGCATGGTTTCAACCTTGCTAAATCCACAATGCGGACATGTGACGGTTGACTGCAGGATTATATTCATACTAACATAGAATTATGGTTATTTTTTGAACGTAATGTTCTCAATTTTGTTCAATATTTATAGGTTTGGTTAGATACCAATACATAATTGCTTTTACCCACAGTTGCAAACCTTAACCGTTAGGGCTATCTTTGAAAATTAAAATTTAATAGCATGAGGTGGCTTAACCGTTTATTTATTAGTATTTTACTGCTTGTTGCAGCATTTACGGCTTTCGCACAGCGGCAGGTAACAATCAAAGTGCTTCAAACCAGCGATGTGCATGGTGCTCTTTTCCCATACGATTTTATTAGAAATGCTCCAACCGATGGTAGCTTGGCACGTGTTTACACATACGTGAAGCAGGAGCGCAGCAAACCCAACCAGCAGGTAATTCTGCTCGATAATGGCGATATTCTTCAGGGGCAACCCACTGTTTACTACTCCAACTTTATCGATAGTACAAATCCGAATATTGTTTCGCAGATGTTGAACTACATGGGTTACGATGCCGCAACGGTTGGAAATCACGATATTGAGACTGGCCCTGGGGTTTACCGGAAGGTGGAACGGGAATCGAATTTCCCTTGGCTGGCGGCCAATGCGGTTAGCACAACCACCGGTAAGCCCGCCTTTAAGCCATACGTGGTGTTGGAATGCGATGGTATTAGGATTGCAGTTCTTGGCCTCATAACGCCGGGCATTCCCAAGTGGCTCCCAAAAATTCTTTGGCCCAACATGCAGTTCAACGATATGGTTGAGTCGGCCAGGTATTGGGTGAAATACATTCAGAAAAAGGAGAAGCCACAGGTAATCATTGGCTTGTTCCATTCCGGGCACGACACTTCGTATGGTGGAGCCGATGCAGCCGAGAGCCACAACGAGAACTCATCGCAACTGGTTGCGCAGAAGGTACCCGGATTTGACATGGTGCTCATTGGGCACGACCACGACCGGGTTGCCCGTAAGGTTGTTAACACTAATGGCGATTCAGTACTTATACTTGACCCCGGCGCCTCGGCACGCTTACTCTCTGAGGCTACCATTACCCTGAACCTGAATAAGCGGGGTAGGGTTGAGTCAAAATCCGTTACTGGTAGGTTGGTTGAGATGAAAAACTATGAACCCGACCCTGATTTTATGAACCAGTTCTCAGATTTTTACCAGCGGGTGAACGACTTTGTGAGCAGGCCCATTGGAACAATTACAGAGACAATATCGAGCGCAAATGCCTATTTTGGGCCAACCGCATTCATGGACTTGATTCACGATGTTCAGCTCAACATTTCCGGTGCCGATATATCGTTTGCAGCTCCACTCTCATTCATTTCAAAAGTGGACTCGGGTACCATTACCGTTAGCGATATGTTTAAGCTGTACCGTTTTGAGAATTTCCTTTACACCATGGAGCTAACCGGTAAGGAGATTGATGGATTCCTGGAACACTCGGCATCGCTTTGGTTTAACACCATGACAGGGGTTGATGACAATTTGTTACGATTCAAGGAAGAGAATGGCAGGAAACGTCTATATGCCAACTACTACAACTTCGATTCTGCTGCGGGTATCTACTACACCATCGACGTTAGTAAGCCTGCTGGTGATAGGGTTACCATTACTGGAATGGCCAATGGCTTGCCCTTTGATGAGAATAAAACCTATCGGGTGGCCATAAACTCGTACCGAGGGAATGGTGGAGGTGGCCATTTAACTGAGGGCGCTGGCATACCTCACAATCAGCTTCAACAACGTGTTGTGAAATCAACCGACAAGGATTTAAGGCTTTACATGATGAAGTATATTGAGGGTCAAGGCGAAATTAGCCCGCAGTGCCATAACTACTGGACTATTGTTCCTGAACCCTGGGTAAAGGCAGCCATGGAGCGCGACAAGAAAATTCTATTCAGTAACAGGCTAAACGACTAATTCCCATGAACTTTTACGATACCGTTAAACAGTTTGACGATGGCCGGATGCTCCCGCTGGTGGAGGAGTTTTATACCCTACAGGGTGAGGGCTATCAGACTGGTAGGGCTGCATACTTCATTCGCATTGGTGGGTGCGATGTGGGTTGCTCCTGGTGCGATTCCAAGCTGTCGTGGAACCCGGAGGTTTTCCCTCCCGTGAGGGTTGATGAAATAGTTGAGCGGGCAGCAAACTTTCCTGCAAAAGCGGTTGTGGTTACCGGAGGTGAGCCAACCCTTTACCCGCTCGATTATCTATGCACTGAACTCAAGAAGCGGGGTGTTCAAACCTTTATTGAAACTTCCGGGGCCTATACCCTTACCGGCCAATGGGATTGGATTTGTCTATCGCCTAAAAGGCAGCAGCCACCCACTGAGGGCATTCACATGATGGCCGATGAGCTAAAAGTGATAGTATCCACTCCTGCCGACTTTGAATGGGCTGAGGAGAATGCCGCCAAGGTTAAAGCTACCTGTCAGCTATTTCTTCAGCCTGAGTGGAGCGTTTACAATCAAATTATTCCGGCCATTGTTGAATACATTATGCTCCATCCCAAGTGGCGAGTATCGCTTCAGGCGCATAAGTTTATGAGGATACCTTAGCCTGAAATAACTAAAAACTAAATGCTCTTCTGAATCTTTTAACATCCCTGGAGCATACTAAATTTTACCATACTGGGAAAATTTGTATTTTTGACTAAAAAGTCAAAATGAACGTTTCATTCACCATCCTTTCCATTGGAGCAATAATCTTTTTAGCTCACTGGTTTTCGGGGATTTTCGACCGGAAAGGGATTCCCGATGTGCTACTTCTGATGCTTGTGGGTATTCTGTTTGGCCCTATCCTAAAATTGGTAAAACCCGATGATTTTGGAATTGCCGGGCCCATGTTCACATCGTTAACGCTGGTAATCATACTTTTTGAGGGTGGGATAGGTTTGAACATAAACGAGCTCAGGAAATCGCTGGGAGGGGCACTGTCGCTTACGGCAATCAACTTTGTTGTAACAACCATTGCTGTATCAGTTCTATCATACACGCTGTTTCATCTTTCAGTGTTAGAATCGCTAACACTTGGTGCAACTCTGGGTGGAACCTCTTCGGCAGTGGTTATTCCCATGGTAAGGCAGATATCGATGCAGGAGATATCCAGAACCTATCTGGTATTGGAGTCGGCACTCAGCGATGTGCTTTGCATTGTGTTTGCACTGGCTTTTATTGAGGGTATTGTTGGAGGCGAAGTTCAGCCAGGATTAATAGCTGGCAAGATAATTTCATCTTTTGTTCTTGCATCGTTTGTTGGATTTGCTTCAGCAGTGGTTTGGGCTGTTTTGCTAAACAGGATGCGTTCAATCAAAAACTCCATTTTTACAACACCGGCATTCGTTTTTATTGTTTACGGAATAGCCGAGACCTTAGGGTATAGCGGAGCCATTTCATCGCTAGTTTTTGGAATAACGCTTGTTAATACTGAGCAGCTTAGGGGCACATTTCTAAACAAGTATTTGCCCCAAAATCCTGTTTCGCTGAACGAAACCGAAAAGGTCTTCTTCTCGGAGATTGTTTTTCTGCTTAAAACCTTCTTTTTCGTATATATAGGCATTTCAATTCGGTTCGATGATCTGATGATTCTGGGGCTAGGTTTGCTGGTTGCATTATCGCTTTACATAATCAGAATTCCGGTGGTAAAGCTTACAGCCCATAATGGAATTCAGGTTGCTGATAAGGTTACCATGTCGGTAATGATACCTAAAGGGTTAGCCGCTGCTGTACTGGCGGGAATACCGTTGCAGAAAGGGATACCGGGAGGACAGGTCATCCAGGACTTAACTTACTCTATCATCCTGATTACAATCATATTTACTAGCGTGCTTATTCCTCTTTTAGGTCGATATAAAAGATTGAACGCTATTTACGGTTGGATTTTTAGGATTCGGTTTAATAAACGTTAAGTAACTCCTTATTCATTAAAAACATTCTTAGGTTTACAATCATTTTTTTACTTTTGCTTAATTTTTTGATGTAAATATGGAACAGCGCGAATTTTACGTTGAGCTGCTAAACAAGCATGTTTCAAACCCTAAAATGATAGCCCATTGCCTGGCTTCGGAGGCTGTGTTGCGCGAGTTGGCCCGGAAATTTGGTGAGGATGAGGATGTTTGGGGTATAGCCGGTTTGCTTCACGACTTGGATGTTGAAGTAACCAACGCCGATCCTAAAACCCATGCGCTGGTTGCTGCTGAAATGCTTCAGAATATATTGCCAGCCGAGGCTGTTGATGCTATTAAAATGCACAACGAGGAGGCAACAGGCATGCCTCGTACTACCCGTTTTCAGCATGCCCTGGCCGCCGGCGAAACCATAACCGGCCTAATATTTGCCACGGCCTTAGTTTATCCCGATAAAAAAATTGCAAGCGTTAAGCCAAAGTCAGTGGTAAAACGTATGAAGGAAAAACAGTTTGCAGCCTCTGTAAACCGCGACACAATAATGGAGTGCGAGAGGATTGGGCTAAGTTTGGATGAGTTTGTTCAGCTCTCGCTAAACGCTTTAACCCCAATTGCGCCAGATTTAGGTTTTTAATGGTTTGATGATGAATATTGATTTAGTACTTCCTCAGGTAATTGATGCTGCCCAAAGGGCAGGTGAGTGGGCTTTGTCCGAAAGGGAAAAGTTTACAGCCGATATGGTTGAGGTGAAGGGGAAGCATAACTTTGTTTCGTATGTCGATAAGCATTGCGAGGCCATGCTGGTTGAAGCATTGGGCAAAGCGCTTCCACAAGCCGGTTTTATTGCCGAGGAGGGAACCGGTAGCAAGAATTCCAGCGGTTTTAACTGGATAATCGACCCGCTCGATGGCACCACAAACTACATTCATGGGCTATCGCCTTTTGCTGTAAGCATTGCACTGATGGACAATGATAGGGTTGTTCTTGGTGTAGTGTATGAGGCAAGCCTAAGGGAATGCTTTTGGGCAACCGAAAGTGGTGGCGCTTTCCTTAACGGAAACCCCATTAAGGTAACTACTACACAAAAGGTAAACGATTCGCTTATTGCAACCGGTTTCCCGTACTACGATTACTCCCGAATCAGCCCCTTTTTCCAGACCATGGATTACTTCATGCGCAACTCGCACGGCTTACGCCGTCTTGGTTCAGCTGCTACCGACCTGGTTTACGTTGCTTGTGGCCGTTTCGATGCCTTTTACGAGTATGGCCTCAGCCCCTGGGATGTTGCTGCTGGTGCTTTTATTGTTGAAAGGGCTGGTGGTAAGGTGTGCGATTTTAAGGGCGGAAATAGTTACATTTTTGGAGGTGAAATAATTGCAACTAATTTAAACATTCATCAAGAGTTTACAACCGTAATTAGCGATATTATGTTCGGCTAGCCTATGAGAAAAGTGATTCATGCCATATCGTTCTACACTTTTAGTATACTAACATTCCCTTTCAAGTTTATGCCCTTGCGCTGGCTTTATGGGATATCGGATATCATGTACCTTATCATTTATAAAATCATAGGGTATAGGGTTGATGTTGTGAAAAAAAACCTTAAAAATTCTTTCCCTCAAAAAACAGAAAGTGAGTTGCTGGATATTGAAAGGAAGTTTTACCGCCACTTCTGCGATTTGTTTGTGGAGCAGTTTTACATTCTGCATGCCAATGCTAAAAAAGCACAGAAATTATGTAGATTTAAGAATTTGGACTTACTCAATTCGTATTTTGATAGTGGTAAATCAATAGTAGTTGCTGGTGGTCATTACGGTAATTGGGAACTTTATGGAATGTTTGGGATGTACTTAAAACATGAAACCTTAGGTGTTTACAAACCATTGGCAAATAAATACTTTGAACGATTTATCAACGCTTCGCGTGAGCGATTTGGTGCAGTTGCAATACCCATGAAGGATACCCCGCGCATTGCATTAAGCTATGCCAATGAGGGTAAACGTTTTTTTATAGGTCTTATAGCCGATCAAACCCCAGCTAAGGGCGAAATAAGGTACTGGACAACCTTTTTAAACCAGGATACACCTGTTTTCCTGGGTACTGAGAAGATTGCCAAAAAGCTCAACCAGCCGGTTTTCTTCTGCAACATGCGGAAGCTTAAAAGGGGGTTCTACGAGGTTGAACTTGAACTCTTAACTGATAAACCCGCTGAAACCAAGCCCTACGAAATAACCGAAATGCATGTAAGAGCATTAGAACGATTGATTAACGAGGCTCCTGAGTACTGGCTTTGGTCGCACCGACGCTGGAAACACTCCCGTAATTTAACCCAAACTCCCAATGAGTAGTAGTAAAGTTGCGGTGGTTATCCTGAACTGGAATGGGGAGCATTTCCTGAAAAAGTTCCTTCCTACGCTTATTGAGAACTCTCCAAAGTCCGAGGTTGAAATAGTGGTTGCCGACAATGGTTCAACCGATGGCTCGCTTTTGGTACTTAATGATTACCCAACGGTTCGGACAATTCTACTCGATAAAAACTACGGTTACACGGGTGGATACAACCGTGCCCTTAGCCAGGTAGAGGCTCAGTACTACGTGCTCCTGAACTCCGATATCGAAGTACCCGGTGGATGGTTGGAGCCCATGGTTACATTTATGGATAAAAACCCCCAGGTGGCCGCGTGCGCTCCTAAGCTAATTGATTTTAACCGCAAGGAATACTTTGAGTACGCTGGGGCAGCAGGAGGTTTTATCGATCTGTTTGGTTATCCATTCTGCCGGGGACGTATCCTTTCCGAGATTGAGGCCGACAATGGCCAGTACGATGATCCCATGCCAATATTCTGGGCAAGCGGAGCTTGCATGATGGTACGCTCATCATGTTTCTGGGAGGTTGGAGGTTTCGATGACGATTTTTTTGCCCACATGGAGGAAATTGATTTGTGCTGGCGATTGCAGAATAGGGGCTACTTAATTAACTCCATTCCCAGCTCGGTGGTTTACCATGTTGGAGGGGGAACACTGCCTAACAATAACCCCTTCAAGCTTTTCCTGAACTACAGGAATAACCTTTCCATGTTGCATAAAAACCTTTCACTTAGGGCGCTCGTTGTGGTTATCCCTGTAAGAATGGTGCTTGATATTCTTTCGGCATTTGTTTACCTTGTTAATGGTCGCCTTTCGTTTACTGAAGCTGTGTTTAAGGCTCACAAACAGTATTTAACCAATATCTCTACTTTAAATAAGAAACGGAAACTCCTTAAACCTTTCAATCAGGCTACCCGCTACAGGGGATTAATTCTAGTTGATTTTTTCATACTCCGTCGTCGTAAATTTTATAGCTTGCCAATTTCTGGTAACAATTATTAACTATTGAAAAACCCACATTTCAAACGATTGTTCCAATCGCTTTGTCGTTTATCACATGTAAAAAACGAACATTTAGTTAGATATTGTCGTTAATAGGTATATATTTGCATCTTGGATATCGATGCATTGCCTTTAGAGTTTCACGTAACACACATTTATGGTTTCATTTAAGAAGTTAACAATCAGGGATATACTGTTCCGTTCGCGAATGGCATATTCCAACAGGCCATCATTAGCATTTGTTGGTCAGGAGCCTGTAACCTATGCCGATATGGCAGTAATTGTCCGAAATGTTTCGGGCATGCTTAACACCCTTGGTATAGGCAAAGGCGATAAGGTGGCACTAATTGGTGAGAATAGCCCCAACTGGGGAATGGCCTACCTTGCCATTACATCAATGGGTGCTGTAGTGGTGCCAATTCTTCCTGACTTTTCGGGGCACGAGATGGAAAGTATTATTAACCATAGCGAAGCTAAGGTTGTTTTTGTCTCAGCCAAGCTATATGGACAACTCGATAGAAAGAACATTCCGGGTGTAATTGCATACATACTAATCAATAACCTGCAGCCCTTTGACGAGAGCGTTACCACGCCTACGGCAGGTATGCCTTACGAAACGCCAAAGGCTATTGTGAATGTTGATTACTGCGATTGCGAACTACCTCGCCCCGATGAGGATGACCTGGCAGCAATTATTTACACCTCGGGTACTACTGGTCGCCCCAAGGGTGTAATGCTCACCCACAAAAACCTGGTGTCAAACGTACTATCAACACTGATGATACAGGAGGTAAACGAAAACGACAGGTTGTTATCCATCCTTCCGCTTTCGCATACCTATGAGTGCACCATAGGCTTCTTAATACCTATGGCAACAGGGGCATCGGTTTACTATCTGGATAAGCCGCCTACACCAGCCGTACTTATTCCCGCCATGCAGGCTGTTAAGCCTACCATGTTGCTTTCAGTACCCTTAGTAATTGAAAAGATTTACAAGAATAAGATCAAGCCTGAACTTACTTCAAGTCCTCTCAAGCGAAAACTTTACAACTTTACCCCTACCCGCAAGCTGCTTCACCGGATTGCAGCAAAAAAACTCCATAAAACATTTGGTGGGGAGCTTCACTTTTTTGGCATTGGTGGTGCAAAGCTGTCGTTTGAGGCTGAACGCTTTCTGAACGAGGGTCGTTTCCCGTATTCCATTGGTTACGGTATGACCGAAACATCGCCACTTTTAACGGGAAGTTCACCAAAGCTGGTTAGGTTCCGTACAGCAGGTTTTTCCATTCCCGGACAGGAACTGAAGTTGCTAAACCCTAACCCACATACAGGGGAAGGCGAGATAATCGTAAGGGGTGCCAATGTAATGGTTGGCTACTACAAGGATCCTGAACTTACCCAAACCATGTTTATTGATGGTTGGCTCCGTACCGGCGACCTAGGGTATATTGACAGCGATGGATACGTTGAAATTCGTGGACGATCAAAGAATATGATCCTTACCGCTTCCGGCGAAAATATTTATCCCGAAGAGATTGAAGACGTAATCAACAAGCATGAGTTTGTTCTTGAATCGCTGGTTTACGAGCTTCGCGGAAAACTTGTGGCTCGTGTACACCTGAACAAGGAAGCTCTTGAGAAATATTACGAGAATCTTAAACATTCTGCCAAGGATTGGCAACACAATGCTGAGGATCATACCCGAAAGGTGTTAGACGATATAATGACCTACGTAAATGCTAAGGTTTCAAAGTTTTCCCGTTTGAATCATATTGTTGAGCAACAGGAACCCTTTGTAAAGACCCCTACACAAAAAATTAAACGATTCCTTTACAAGGAGTAGAATTCACTCATAAAGTAAAATTTAAAGGCTGCCATTGGCAGCCTTTGATTTTCAAAATGGGTTAATGTGCGTCACCTAAGCTTACTAGTGTTTAGGCAATAAGGCTAAACCTGAATGGTTAAAAACAGATTTTGGCCGTTCCCTTAGGTTGTAATCCGAGGCCATGGATTCCGCATAGGCACCACAGGAATGGATAACAAGCAAATCGCCACGTTCTGTGTCGGGTAGGTTTACCTGCTCGCCAAAACAATCGGTTGTTTCGCAAATTGGTCCAACCACATCGTAGGTGCCAATAGTAGGGTATTCAATTTTACTTATGTTCTCAATACGGTGTATGGCGCCATAGAGTGCCGGACGGATTAGGGCATTCATGCCAGCATCTACAATGGCAAAGTTTCGCGATTTAGTAGTTTTGGTATACAGCACACGGGTGTATAGCTGGCCACATTGGCCCACCAGTGAGCGGCCAAGCTCAAAATGAATGGTTTGCTCCTTTCCGGGGTTGAGCCACCGGTTGATGGTTTTGAAATACCCTGCAAAGTCGGCTATCCTATTAATCGTGGGATTGATATAGTCAATTCCTAAACCTCCACCCAGGTTTAGGTAAGGGAGTGCTTTGCTTTGTAACCTTTCCTGAATACGGTTAACCTCAAGGGCTAGGTTCTTAAACACTTCCATGTTCATTATCTGTGAACCAATATGAAAGTGTAGTCCAACCAGGTTGATATTCTTATACTGATTTGCAGAGTTTAATATCAAACTTGCCTCTTCCACACTCATTCCAAACTTATTCTCTTTTAGTCCGGTGGTAATTGACTTGTGGGTGTTGGCGTCCACATTAGGGTTGATGCGAAGCGCTATACTGGCAGTTTTGTTCAACTTTTGTGCAATCTGTTCAATTACCTGAAACTCCTGAACCGACTCGCAATGGATGCATTGAATATTCTGCTCAATGGCATACTCAATTTCCCAATCGGTTTTACCAACTCCGGCAAACACAATGCCTCGGGGCTTAAATCCGTTTTTCAAAGCAACTTTAATCTCGTTTCCGCTAACACAATCGGCACCAAAACCCGCACCCGAAATGATCTTCAAAAGGGCAGGGTTGGCATTAGCTTTAAGTGCGTAATGAATAGTGTACCCATACCTTGCTGCTTGCGCAGCTGCTGCGTTCAGTGTTTCGTTCAGTAGCGGTAAATCGTACTGGTAGAATGGAGTTTGCATGGCTAAAAGGTGTTTGCTTCAATGTTCTGGTGGGTTGAATCACTTACGCTCACAGCCGGGAAAAGCTGCTGTAGCAATCTTAAGGCCTGAACCTTATAGTGCGAATCAATCAGAAACGAGATATTGTTTACGCTCCCTCCGTAGGAGATCATCCGAATTGGTATCTCGCGCAGGCAATCGAAAACCATGGCTGCATAGCCCTTATGTGATGCTGGGAAGTCGCCAACTACGCAAACAATGGTTTGGTTCCGTTCCACTTCCACCTGCGCAAATTGGCTTAAAGCATTCACAATCTTTTCAAGGTTAATAGCACTATCAATGGTAAGCGATATGGATACCTCCGATGTAGTAATCATATCCACAGGAGTTTTGTATGTGTCAAAAACCTCAAAAACCCTGTGCAGGAAGCCGTAGGCTAAAAGCATCCGCGACGACTTGATGTTTATTGCTGTAATACCATCCTTTGCTGCCACTGCCTTTATCCCTTTCCGGTTCTTTATGGATGATATTACCGTTCCTTCGTCTGTAGGGTTCAAAGTGTTCTTCAACACAACAGGGATATTCTTTACCTTGCAGGGTTGAATGGTTTGGGGGTGAAGTATTTTTGCGCCAAAGTAGGCAAGTTCGGCAGCCTCGTCGTACGATAGCTGTCGCAATGGGAAAGTATTTGTAACAAAGCGTGGGTCGTTGTTGTGAACCCCATCTATATCGGTCCAAATTTGCACCTCGTTTGCGTTAAGCACATTTCCAACAATGGCAGCGGTAAAATCGCTTCCGCCTCGGCCCAAGTTATCAACCAATCCATTTGCATTGCGGCAAATAAAACCCTCGGTTACATAAATTTTTGCAAAAGGGTTATTTTGCATGAGGCGTTTTAGGTTCTGTTCAATGTAAAAGAAATCGGGCTCGCTATCCTTGTCAATCCTCATGTATTCCAGTGCAGGAATGTACGCGGCTCTTTTTCCTTGCTCTGTTAGTAGCATGTGGAATAGCCCTACCGATAGTTGCTCTCCTAGGGCAACTATATTCCGCGAATCGGTCTGGTTGAAGCCTTCAATCAATCTCGATAGAATTCGCAGAAACAGGTTGCTAATAAATTCTTCACCCCTTTTTCGGTACATTTTTGAATCAAATAGTCCGTCGGCGGTTTTTATGTGCTTGTCCTCAAGTTCTTTAGTTTTTTCAATTGCCTCGAGCATCTTACCCGACTGTGCCAGCTCTGTGATTTCCACTAAGCTGTTTGTAACTCCTGCCATGGCCGATAAAACCACTACAATGGGTTCTTCGCCATTAAGCAGCTCGCTTACCTTTCTGAGCCTATCGGCATTACCAACCGATGTTCCGCCAAATTTTAAAACTTTCATTTTCTTTTTTTTGATTTTTTAGGGGTTTAACATAAAAAAAGGCCTGCAGGATTCTGCAGGCCTAACACTCAATATCATTGTAATACTTTTATGCTGATTTTATCAATGTGTCAACGGCCTGCTTGTGGGTCTGTTTTTTCATGGTAATAACCATCTGTTTCATGCAAATGGTTTGCATGAAAAACTGTTTATTACTCATGGTATAGCAAGCCGAAAATTCCATTTTTGTGCTATTTCACTTTTGCAAAAATACTTTTTTTCTAATATCAAACCAGCTTTTAGGAAAAAATGTTTTTATTTTTTATGAAGCACTTTTGTGGGTACGACTGATAAATGTTACTTTTGTTGGCTAAAATTGATTAACAATAAGTTGACTAAATCTTTTCTTTATGAAAATTTCGCATAGCTGGCTTACGCAATACCTGAATGTGAGTAAAACACCTGATGAGATTTCAAAGATACTAACATCAATTGGATTAGAGGTTGAAAGCCTTGAGGCAAAGGAAACCGTTAAGGGTGGCCTTGTCGGGGTTGTGGTGGGCGAGGTTTTAACATGCGAAAAGCATCCCGATGCCGATAAGCTGAGCTTGACCACGGTAAACGTTGGTGCTGACCAACCCTTAAGCATTGTATGCGGTGCACCCAATGTGGCCAAAGGCCAAAAGGTACTGGTTGCAACCGTTGGAGCCAAGCTGTATTTCAACGATCAGGAAATAGTAATTAAAAAGGCAAAACTTCGCGGTCAGCTCTCCGAGGGTATGATATGTGCCGAGGATGAGTTGGGTTTAGGCGATAGCCACGATGGTATAATGGTTTTACCTGCCGATGCTCCTGTGGGCATGCCTGCTGCTGATTACCTGAGGATTGAGAAAGATTACCAGTACGAGATAGGCTTAACCCCTAACCGAATTGATGCTGCCTCGCATTACGGTGTGGCTAGGGATTTGGCTGCCTACCTAACCTACCATGAGAGCCCGGTTAAGGCCAATCTTCCTGATGTTTCCAATTTTAAAGTAGATAACAATACATTGCCCATACCAGTTGAGGTTTTGAACACTGAGGCATGCCCGCGTTACTGCGGTATCACCATTAGCGGGGTAAAGGTTGCCCCATCGCCTGAGTGGTTGCAGAAACGATTACGCTCAATTGGGCTCAATCCCATTAATAATGTGGTTGATGTTACCAATTTCGTTCTGCATGAGGTTGGTCAACCACTCCATGCTTTTGACGCCGATGCCATTAAGGGCAACAAGGTGATTGTTAGAACCATGCCTGAGGGTACCCCTTTTGTTACCCTCGACGGAGTGGAACGCAAGCTATCAGCCGATGATTTGATGATTTGCAACGAGAGTGAACCCATGTGTATTGCCGGTGTTTTTGGTGGGTTGCACTCGGGAGTAACAGAAAAGACTACAAAAGTATTCCTTGAAAGCGCTTGCTTTAACCCAGTTTACGTCCGTAAAACCGGCCGTAGGCACGATTTGCATACCGATGCCTCGTTCAGGTTTGAACGCGGTACTGACCCCAATATTACAGTATGGGCACTAAAGCGTGCAGCGCTTTTGATTAAAGAGGTTGCTGGCGGTACTATATCGTCAGAGATTGTGGATGTAAATAGCAGTCCGGTTAACCACTTCGAGGTGGATTTCAACATCCACAGGGCATGGAGTTTAATTGGAAAGCAAATTCCTGAGGTTGATATCGAAAAAATTCTTGAGGGACTTGAAATTAGGGTGCTTAAGAAAAATGGACAGCAGTGGCTTTTGGGAGTTCCTACATACAGGGTAGATGTTCGTCGTGAAGCCGATGTGGTTGAGGATATTCTCAGGATTTACGGCTATAATAACGTTGAAATAGGCGCTAAGGTTAATGGAACATTAAGTTACACCAAAAAGCCCGATAGCCTTCAGATGCAGAACATTGTATCGGACTACCTTTCGTCAAATGGTTTTGCTGAAATTATGTGCAACTCATTGACAAAGGGCGGTTACTATGAAGGGCTGGCTACCTTCCCCGAGGTAAACTCAGTTAAGATTCTTAACCCCCTAAGCAACGAGCTGAATGTTTTACGCCAAACACTCCTATTTGGAGGGCTCGAGAGCATTCAGCGAAACATTAATTTCCGTAACCTAAACCTTAAGCTCTACGAGTTTGGGAACTGCTATGTATTCAAGCCCGAAGTAAAATCGGAGAAACCGCTTGATAAATACTCGGAGCATTTTAGCATTGGCATTTGGTTAACTGGCGAAAATATAAAGGAGCACTGGATGACCAAGCCCGAAAGGCAGAATTTTTATCACCTGAAGGGTTATGTTCATTCCATTCTGTCGCGCTTTGGTTTTAGTATTGATAGAATTGAAGCATCTGAGGCTCCTGGTGATATTTACGCTTATGGGTTAACCTACAAGGCACAGGGTAAGCATCTAGTTACTTATGGAATGGTAAGCCCAGAAATACTCAGGCAATTCGATATAAAGACCGATGTTTTCTTTGCCGAGATAATGTGGCTGCCTTTAATGGACATGATTGCAGAAAGTAAAATTCAGTACCAGGAATTACCCAAGTTCCCTGAGGTTCGTCGCGATTTAGCTTTGCTTATCGATTCATCGGTTAAGTATGAGCAAATCCGAAAGCTAGCCTTTGAAACCGAGCGCAAGCTCCTAAAAAGCGTAAACCTTTTCGATGTTTATCAAGGGAAGAATATACCAGAGGGGAAGAAGTCGTATGCAATCAGTTATATCCTTCAGGACGAAAGCAAAACCCTTACCGACGAGCAAATAGATAGGACAATGAAGCGCCTAATAGATGTTTACGTTAGGGAACTGGGTGCGCAAATCCGTTAAAAGTAAGCTATGGCCAAAATTGAATTGGTGTTAGGTGATATAACCCAAATGGATGTTGATGCCATTGTGAATGCAGCAAACGAGTCGTTGTTGGGTGGAGGTGGTGTAGATGGGGCTATACATCGCGCTGCCGGCCCGCAACTGCTCGAGGAGTGTAGAACCATAGGGGGGTGCCCAACGGGTGAAGCGCGAATCACCAAAGGATATAACCTAAAAGCACGGTATGTAATCCATACCGTTGGGCCAATTTGGAGGGGTGGCCAGCACAACGAAACGTTACTACTCCGGCATGCTTACGTTAACAGCCTAAAATTAGCGCAAAAGCATGGGTTAAAAAGCATTGCTTTCCCTAATATTAGTACCGGGGTTTACCATTTCCCTAAGCAATCGGCTGCACAAATTGCCATAAGGGCAGTTATGGAATTCACTGCCAAAAACCATTTGCCCGAGCGGATTGTATTTGTTTGTTTTGATCAGGAGAACTTTTCTATTTACAGTGAACTTCTAGGTAAGTAAGTTTATAGGTTTATATCGTATTTTTCCAGCCTTCGGTCTAGTGCCTGACGGGTAATATTAAGCAACTGTGCTGCCTCTGTTTTCTTGTAACCCGTACGCTCAAGGGCTTTCATTATCACTATCTTTTCAATTAGATCGAGATCAAAGATATCCTCTCCAATTATTCCTGTTGTGCTAACTGAATCGGTTGGAGCTATTAGGCCGCTAAAGTTTTTCATGGTTAATCTGCCGCCCTCGGAGAGAATTATAGCACGTTCAACCATATTACGCATCTCCCTGATGTTGCCCGGAAAGTTGTAACCCATCATGGCCTTAACTATGGTTGGGTCAACCTGGGTTATCTTTTTGCCCATTCGGGTTGAAATGTGTTTAACGTAGTAATCGAAAAGGATTGGTATGTCTTCCTTTCGCTCGCGGAGCGGAGGTATGTGTATTTGGAACGAGTTCAAGCGGTAGTAAAGATCGCTGCGGAACTTACCTTCCTCTATAAGTTTATTAATGTCCTGGTTGGTGGCTGCAATAATTCGCACATCAACGGGGATATCCACACTTGAGCCAATTCTACGAATTTTCCGGTCTTCCAGAACGCGGAGTAGCTTACTCTGCATGGCAGGTTGCATTTCAACCACCTCGTCGAGGAAGAGCGTACCGCCATTTGCCACCTCAAACCAGCCAGCTTTATCCTCGTTGGCTCCGGTAAAAGCCCCTTTTTTGTGACCAAAAAATTCGCTCTCGAACAGGGTGTCGGGAATGGCTGAGCAGTTAACAGCGTAGAAGTACGATTTTTTACGTGAGCTAAGGTAGTGAATACCTCGGGCAACAAGTTCCTTTCCGGTTCCGCTCTCGCCGGTTATAAGTACCGAGGTGTTGTCGGTTTTAGCCACCTTGCCCATGAGGTCAACTACCTGTCTAATCCCAAAGGAGTTACCAATGATCTCGGTACCAATGCTTTCAATCAAATCCTTTGATACCAAAGAGTATGTTTGGTTAATCTCCTTTAGCTGCTCGTGTAGGGCGATGTAGCGCTTGGTGCGTTGAATGGCAGCTCGCATGTCGAGCAAGCGGAAGGGCTTGGGGAAGAACTCAATAGCGCCTAAGCGCATGGCGTTAATAACTGCATCCATGTCGCCGTGCCCTGTGATCATGATAACCTCAATGTCGGGGTATTCCTCCTTTACCTTCGTGAGCACCTGTAGACCATCCATCTCGGGGAGGCGGAGGTCAAGGATAAGTATATCTATTTGGTTCTCGCTGAGGATGCTGAATGCTTCCGAGGGTCGCTCTGCTGTAAGAACGGAAAAGCCTTCCCCATCCAGAAACTCTTTTATCTCTTTACGAAAAACCTTTTCGTCGTCGAGAACCAAAATGCTTATCTCTTTCATCATTCTATAATGATTTGTGGTTTATTACTCTCTAGGAATTGATATTTCAAAAAGGGTGTATTCATTAGGTTCGCTTTCAACGCGTATATCGCCTAAAAGGTCTTTGATAAACCCATACGATATGGATAACCCTAAACCAGTCCCTTTGTCCTCGCTTTTGGTGGTGAAAAATGGGTCGAAAATTTTCTCTACAATTTTTTGGGGAATGCCCGTTCCGTTGTCCCAAACTGTTAGGTATAGGTTTTGCTCATCTTTACGTGTGCCAATTTTAATCTTTTTTCGATAGGTCTTATCCTCGCTTTTCTTTTCTTTTTCATCAACTGCATACTTAGCATTGGAAAGGAGGTTAAGCAAAACCTGCTCTAGTTTATACTTGTCAGCCGTAATTGGTGGAATGTTTTCATCCAGTGATGTTTCAATGGTAACCCCATGGTTTTCAAATTGAGCCGATACCATAAAGAGGGCGCTTTTTACCACATCGTTTAGGTTAATCGTTGAAAAAGAAACAGGCTTTTGGGTGCGGGAAAAATAGCGGATGTGGTCAATTATCTTTTTAATACGCTCAACATTCTCAAACAGCGAGTTTAGCTTCTCCTTTAGGTACTCCTCGCTACAGTTTTTGTCCTGAATACGCATAAGGATGTTGTCCAGCCCCATCGATATGCCGCCCAGTGGCTGATTGATTTCATGGGCAATACCGGCTGCAAGGGTGCCAAGCGACTCAAGTTTCGACTTTTGCGAGAGCAATTGCTGTTGTTTTTCCTGTTTCTTAATCTCCTCAATCATTCGCCGTTCAAGCTCTCGGTTTATCTCTGTGATACGCTGTTCCGTTTCCTTTTGCTTGGCAATCTCTTTCTGTTTATTTCGGAATAGCACAACCAGTAGCGAGAGTATTATTGCCACAACCACCAGCATCGATATCAGGAAGCGCATTTGGTACCTTGACTTCGCTATCTGTAACTTTTGAATTTCGGAGTTTTGCTTGAGGATTTCGTTCTCCTTTTCCTTTTGCGATATTTCGTAAAGTATTTGGAGTTTCGCCAGTCGTTGTCCTGTTTCTTCGTACTGCAATGAATCGCGCAGGTCAACCCACATCTTGTGGTAATCAAGGGCATCCTTGTAACGCCCCTGAGCCTCATTGATTACTGAAAGGTATCGGTAAACATCGGCTTTTGATGAGGTAAGGTTGTTTTTCTGTGCTATGTTAAGTGCTTGGTTTAGGAAGCGCGATGATGTGGGGTAATCGCCAAGCTGAAAGTGGCAACGCGATATGCTTACCAAAGCAGCTATTAAGGTTGGTATGTCGTTGTATTTTGAGGAAATGCTTTGGCACTGTGTGTAGTAGTTTATGGCCTGGTTATAGTTCCCTTTTTCATAGTAGTAGTCGCCCAGTCCCTGTAAACTTTGGATGATTCCAACGGTATCGGAAGCATTCAGGCTAATGGTGTACGATAGGTTAAAGTACTGATAGGCACTATCGTACTTTTGGGTAAGCATAAAAACCACACCAATTTCATTGAGCGATTTACTGTATGAAATTGAATCGGATTGTTTTATTGCAGCCTCACTAACCTTTTTAAAGTAATCGAGACTAGTTCCTAAATCGCCTGAGTTTTTGCTGGCTTGGCCAAGTAGGGTGTAGGCATCAATCAGGGCTTTGTTTTTATTGTAAACGGTGGTAGTTTGATTGTTTAGCAGGGTAAGGGCTTCAATCCCATATTGCTTTGCCTGCTTAAAGTTCTTTTGGCTTAAATGGAGGTTGCCGAGCTTAAGTATCAGCTCAAGGTAAACATTTTTGTTCTGAATATTTTTAAGTGTTTTTATGCCCGCTTCGAGCTGTTGTATTGCCAGGTCGAGATTTTGGCTTGCTTCGTAAACCCTAGCTATTCCCAAAAGTGACTTTGCTGCAAACTCGGGTTTATTGATTGATGAGTAAAGGTTGGCAGCCCGGTTAAAGTAACGGAGCGAGGTTTCATACTCGCCAAGTTTATAGTTTGCTTCGGCAAGTAGCTCTAAGGCCATCGATTCCGTAAAGGAATCACCTTCCTTTTTAGCCGTTACAAGGGCTTGCAATCCAATATCAAGGCAGCGATCAGGGTTGGTTTTAAGCAGGGATTTACCCTGAACCACAAGGTCAGCGGCTTTTGAACTTCCCTTTACAGCTATCTCTTGAGGCAAAGTATCGGCTTGGCTTAGGCCAATTTGCGCTAAACCGGCAAGGCTTAATGTAAGCCATACTATTCTTAGTAGGTGTTTCATCTAACTTTGCTGATGCTAATATAGCTATATTCCAAAAATTGCCTACTTTTATAGCCTTGAATAATTTATGCTAGTATGTTTTTTAAAATAAAGAATTACCTGTCGCTGGTAAAGTTCAGCCATACAATTTTTGCAATGCCTTTTGCGCTTATCGGATATTTTTTGGCTTACTATAGGCTACCGCTAAACCCTGACTGGTGGCTTTTTTTAAAGGTGATACTCTGCATGGTTTTTGCCCGAAATGCAGCTATGAGTTTCAACCGTTTAGTTGATAGGCATTTTGATAAGTTAAATCCACGTACAAGCGGGCGGGAAATTCCCAGGGGTATCATTGCTCCCAGGTCTGTTATGCTTTTCTGCATTGTCAATTCCATCCTTTTCGTTTTAACTACATACTTCATTAACCCATTGGTGTTTTACCTGTCGCCTGTAGCGTTGGGTGTTATCCTTTTTTATAGTTATACCAAGCGGTTTACCATGTTCAGCCACCTTGTTCTGGGAATAGGCCTATCGCTTGCGCCTATTGGAGCATACCTTTCGGTTACTGGTAGTTTTGCTCTTATTCCTATTCTATACTCGGTTGTTGTTCTTTTCTGGGTGGCAGGCTTCGATATCATTTATGCTCTTCAGGATGAGGAGTTTGACCGTAATTCCAAGTTGCACTCAATTCCTGCTGCAGTTGGTGCTCGCGGGGCTTTGGCCATTGCTTTGGTGTTGC
Source organism: Tenuifilum sp. (assembly GCF_037481895.1). Taxonomy (NCBI): domain Bacteria; kingdom Pseudomonadati; phylum Bacteroidota; class Bacteroidia; order Bacteroidales; family Tenuifilaceae; genus Tenuifilum; species Tenuifilum sp. The sequence goes on along the minus strand of NZ_JBBFKU010000016.1, from coordinate 43,377 downwards.
ATTTTATGAGTGCATTAATAGTTATAGCCATTGGGATACTGGCAGGCTTTAACATTTACTACTGGATTGGAGCATCCCTTTTTATAGTTTTAATGATTTATCAGCATTACCTTGTCCGTCCAACCGATATTTCTAAGGTGAACATGGCCTTTGCCACTACCAATGGAATGGCAAGCCTTCTGTTCGCATTGTTTAATATAATTTCGATATTAACCTACTAAGAGATATGAACAAATATATTGTATTCCTTGGTCTTCTATTACTAATATTTGGCTGTTCCGGTAACCAAAATAGTGCCCAAAAAGTGGAGTTGGTTGATGGCCAGCCTGTTATTGATGTAACGGTCGATTCGTTACTTTTAAACGCTAAGAATTACGAGAGCAGGGTAGTTCGTGTTAGCGGTATTGTTGAGCATGTGTGTGTTCATACCGGCTTGCGGATTACGCTTCAGGGAAAATCGCCGGAAATGAAGCTGAGTGTAAAAACATCGGATGCCAGTCGGCCTTTTGATATGTCAATGAAAGGCGCAAAGGCCACGGTCACTGGTGTTTTCAAGAGGGTAGGGGGAGCAAACGAGGTCTGCGATGTGGAATCGGCTCACCATCCAGGTGAAATTTACTTTTTGGAGTGTAACAGCATTAATGTTAAGTGATTATGACTCTTTCAAAGTTCTTGCGGGTAATTCACAGGGATTTCAGCTATTTTTTTGCCGGAATGGTTTTGCTATACTCTGTAACAGGAATACTCTTAAACCATGGGCATCAGCTTAACCCTTACTACTACATCGATGTTAAAACAGTAAAGGTTGATATCCCTAGGGATTCGTCAAAGGTTAACGATCAGTTTCTTTTAGGTGTCTTCAGCCCATTTGGCGAAAGCGAGATTAGGTCGCACTACTACCCCGACTCATCAACCCTGAAAGTTTTTTTCAAGAACGGAACAGCCACGGTAAACCTGAATGAGCAAACCGCGCTAATCGAAAATAGTATTCGGCGACCAATCCTATACCAGCTCAACATGATGCATCGTAACCGACCCAAGGCATGGTGGACATGGTTTAGCGATATATTTGCCGTTGGGCTAATTGTTATTACGTTAACCGGGCTTTTCCTGGTAAAGGGGAAAAATGGAATTACCCGGCGAGGTGCAGTACTGGTTGCCGCAGGTCTTATTTTGCCCATACTGGCCATGATCATTTTCTTTTGATTTCAGCAAATCCAATACTTTTATAAAGGGGGAATTTTCCCCCTTTTTTATTCTGAAATCAATGTCGTTTTGTTAACAAAAATAACATGCCCGTCATCCTGGCGGCCTGTCCCGCCCTAGCGGGGAGCGAAGGATCTCTAATCGACCCCATGAGACGTTTCGCTCGTGCTCAACATGACAATAGCTTCACGAACAGCGATTCACGAACAACGAACACCGCTTCCAGCCCCGTAGGGGCGTAATTTCTGTAACCCCACCTGTTAGTGCGCGTCTCCAGACGTTTGCATTATCCGCCCTGAAAGGGCAAATCACATTAGCCCTGGGTTTTAACCCAGGGTATTGAGGTGTTTAAATTATTTTGCGATGCATGCAATACATATTCCTAAGAGCGAAACTGAAGCGTTGCATCGCAACAGAAAAGCATGGTAAAGAGCGGTTTACATGTTCTTTCTTGTCTTGATACAAGAAAGAACCAAAGAAAATCAAGGCTGAAAAGCCCGACCCGATGGGTGCCCCGCGGGTGGAACTGCCACGCGATACTATTCGCCACGCCTACGGCGTGGCTCATGTGGTATCGCTTACTAGGCCCACCGCCACGTTCCACCCCCGACCCATTGCAGGGTCAGGCTTTTATGCCACTGCCTATGTCACTCGGTGTTGTTTGAGGAATTGCATTAAAGAAGAGTTGAGGATACTAAGAGATGCTTCGACTAGCTCAGCATGACAATAGTTTCACGAACAACTAGCAACGCTTCCAGCCCCGTAGGGGCGTAATATTTGTAACACCATGATTATTTTTAAATGTATAGCGATGCACGCAATGCATTTTCCAAAGAGCAAAGGTGAAGCTTTGCATCGCAACAGAAAAGCATGGCAAAGAGCGATTTACTAAAATACACAAGGATTAAAGGTAAAGCGATGCCTCGGCTAGCCCAGCATGACAAGGGAGCAGAAAGGAAGATAGGGTTTTTGTCATCCCAAGCAAAGTCGATGGATCTCATCAAATGAGTGAAGAGAAAAGAGCAATGAGATGCTTCGGCGAAGTCTATCGCTATAAATCGGGACTCAGCACGACAGCGTGATGTTTCGCTTGCGCGCAACATGACAAATAACTTTAACTAAATAACATTTATTCTGAAATCGTTTCCGATTTGTAATTTTTTTATTTTTGCATGATTCGAAAATCTACAATGGTGATATTTAAGGAAAACATATACCTTAAATTTGCTGCTAAGTACGTGTTTCTGAACATAAAGAACCGCGATCGGTTCTGATTTTTTCCACCCAGCCATACCGGCATTTACATTTTTCACCTTTGGTGAAATCACCTGCTTTTATAAATCGATATCAGTTTAACAATTTAAAATAATTATTAGTATGGAACTACCATTTGCCGAATCGTACAAGATTAAAATGGTTGAACCCATTCGACGTAGTACCCGTCAGGAGCGGGAACAATGGATAAAAGAGGCAAAGTACAACCTTTTCAATTTGCCCAGCAATCAGGTTTACATCGATTTGTTGACCGATTCAGGAACTGGGGCTATGAGCGACCGCCAGTGGAGCGCCATAATGCTTGGCGATGAGAGCTATGCTGGGGCCTCCTCATACTTCAACCTGAAGAACGCCATCAGGAACATCCTTGGTTTTGACTACATAATGCCAACTCACCAGGGACGTGCTGCCGAGAATGTTCTTTTCTCGGTACTAGTGAAAGAGGGCGATTACATCCCTGGCAACTCGCACTTCGATACCACCAAGGGGCATATTGAGTTCCGCCGTGCCCACGCTGTGGATTGCACCATCGACGAGGCTGCCGATACTGAACTCATTCATCCCTTCAAGGGCAATGTCGATCCCCAAAAGCTCGATAATTTTCTTAAGGAGCATTCCCAAAGGGTTCCATTTGTTATAGTAACCATTACCAACAATACCGCTGGCGGACAGCCCGTATCAATGAAAAACCTTCGTGAGGTTAGGGAGATATGTAACCGTTACGGCAAGCTTTTAGTTTTTGACTCCGCTCGTTTTGCCGAGAATGCATACTTTATCAAAACCCGCGAGGAAGGCTACGCCCACAAATCCATCAAGGAGATTGTAAGGGAAATGTTCTCCTACGCCGACGCCATGACCATGAGCAGTAAAAAGGATGCCATTGTCAATATTGGTGGTTTCATTGCCATGCGCGATCAGGAGCTTTGGCGCCAGTGTTCAAAGTTTAACATTATGTTTGAGGGTTATGTTACCTACGGGGGAATGTCGGGTCGCGATATGAATGCTCTGGCTGTTGGACTTGACGAGGGAACCGAGTTCGATTACCTGGAAACCCGAATCAAGCAGGTTGAGTACCTTGGTAACCGCCTCGATGAGTTTGGCATTCCTTACCAAAAACCTGCCGGTGGCCATGCCATCTTTGTTGATGCCAACAAGGTATTACCCAATATCCCGCGCGAACAGTTCAGGGCGCAAACACTTGCCATAGAACTTTACCTTGAGGCAGGTGTGCGTGGTGTTGAGATTGGCACCCTACTTGCCGACCGTGACCCCGAAACCCGTGAGAATCGCTATCCTAAGCTTGAACTCCTACGGCTTGCCATTCCACGCCGTACCTATACCAACAACCATATGGATGTGGTGGCCGTTGCTCTTAAAAACGTTTACGATAGGCGAAACCAAATAACCAAAGGACTTGAAATTGTTTGGGAAGCTCCTATAATGAGGCACTTTACCGTGGAACTTAAACCAGCCAAGTAATACCTTTATTCAAAAATGCAAGAGCTGGACAAACAAGTCCAGCTCTTTTGCCATTTCATCAATGTTTTTATCATTAACCATGATTTTAGAATTGCAAATCATTGTTAAAAACAATTCCAATTGCACCAAACACCAAACGCTAAACACCAAACACTAAACACTACCTTTGTAGTTCTCATTTTTTTTAGCCTAATTTGCATTGCATTTCATTAATCCATGAAAGACTTTACCACAGGTAATGAGGCCAAGCACATTTTTCGATTTGCACTGCCAATGCTAATTGGCAATGTATTTCAGCAACTATACAACGTTGTAGATAGTATCATTGTGGGACGCTACCTTGGCGATAAGGCATTGGCTGCAGTTGGGGCTTCGTTCCCAATTATTTTCATGGTTATTGCGCTTATTATTGGTATTGGCATTGGCTCATCGGTTGTAATTTCGCAGTATTTTGGGGCTAAGGATTTTGATAAGGTTAAACGGGCAGCCGATACTACCTATATTTTCCTTTTTTTTGCAGGTATTATTATTACCATTGTAGGTTTGCTCAGTGGTGAGTATATCTTTAGGTTAATGCGCTTACCCGAGGAGATTTTGCCAATGGCAAAAACCTACCTCGATATCTACATGTACGGGTTGGTATTAATGTTTGGGTTTAACTCAGTATCGAGCATACTACGAGGCGTTGGCGATTCCAAAACACCACTTTACTTCCTTATTGTTTCAACATTTCTAAATATTTTTCTCGATATCCTTTTTGTTCTTGGGTTTAAGTGGGGTATTGCTGGTGCTGCATGGGCTACTGTAATTGCACAAGCCTTTTCATTCGTTATCGCAGTAATATACCTGGAAAGGCTAAGGCACATGCTTCGCATTACCTTTAAGCGTTTGGTTTTCGACTGGGAAATCTTCTGGCAAAGTGTTCGAATAGGCTTACCCACCGGCATTCAACAAACCCTTGTTGCATTGGGAGGTATGGCATTAATGGGCATAGTAAATACATTTGGGACTGAGGTTATTGCCGGTTTCTCAGCAGCCAGCCGAATCGACTCGCTGGCGGTAATCCCTATAATGAATTTTTCAGCATCGCTTTCGGGTTTTGTGGGGCAGAACATTGGTGCTGGTAAAGTTGATAGGGTAAAGCGTGGCCTATGGGCTACCATCAAAATGTCAGTGCTATTCAGCGTAATTATCACTGCAATCATACTTATTTGGGGCGATAAGATGATGGTAGTATTCACAACAAACCCAAGGGTTGTTGATATTGGTTATCACTACCTTATGGTGGTAAGCTTTTTTTATGTGGCATTTGCTGTGATGTTCTGCATAAATGGATTGCTACGCGGGGCTGGGGCAGCGGTTGTGCCCATGTATATAACACTACTATCGCTTTGGATTGTCCGCATACCTCTGGCATATCTGCTAAGCAAAACTTTTGGGATGAACGAGGCTGGGGTTTGGTGGTCAATTCCAATTGGCTGGTTATTGGGTGCAGTAGCGTCAGCTATTTATTACTGGTATGGAAGCTGGAAAAATAAATCGGTTGTTAAGCCCGTAACCACTGAAGATGATGGGGTGGCTACCGATTTGGTGTAGCAGATTTCACTGTTGGTGATAACACAAAAAGTATTACCTTTGCAAACTGATAAATAAAAACTACTGATTATGGCAAGCAAGAGAGATCTTAAAAAGGATATCGATTACCTGGTTGGTGAGGTTATTAGCGATTGCTACACCTACATGCTAATAAATGGCAAAAAGAAACGCGATGATGCAATTGCTATCATCGAGTCGATTCTTGAAAAACGCAACGATCTTATTCATCGTATTAAACATCCCGCCAAAAAGGATGATAGCAAAGCCGTTAAAGCGCATTACCGTGAAATTCAGAAAGATGCCCTAAAGGCTATTGATGAAAGTTTTAGCAAGCTTAGCGAGCTTACAAAGTAGTATTCCCAAACACCGCATATTTCCCGGCCCTTTGCCGGGATTTTTTGTTTTATGCTTTCACAGCACAGTGGCATAAAAGAATTCTTAATTTTGCAGTTCAACCATTTAATTACTTAAGCCATGATTCAGGAGTTCAGGCAATACTTTTCCGATATTACCCTAAAAGGTAACATATACCTAATGCTTTTTCGGCGATTTGCTCTTTTAATGCTGATATTCACCCTTTGCCGGGTACTTTTTTACCTGTTCAATATCGATTTTTTTGCCAGCGTTACTGCTGCAGGCCTTTTGCGAATGCTAGCCGGTGGGCTTTGGTTCGATACCAGCGCTCTTATTTACACAAACATTTTATACATCGTTTTATTCCTTTTGCCATTCACTTTTAGGTATAATGAATGGTACCAAAGGGTACTTAAATATCTGTTTGTGGTTACAAACAGTGTGGCTATTGGCGCAAATTGTGCCGACTTTATCTACTTTCGTTTTACCATGCGTCGGACTACCGCTACGGTTTTCGATGAGTTTAAGCACGAAACCAATTTTGGTTCCCTTATTCCAAAGTTTATTGCCGATTACTGGTATGTTTTCCTGATATGGATTGCCCTTACTGCTTTACTGGTATTACTGTATGGTAGGGTTCGTCCTATCAATAAGGGAAAAGGTTTCAGGTTTCATTTGGTTTATGGCTTAAATGGCCTTGTGCTTTTACTGGTTTTTGCTACACTCATGGTTGGTGGTATGCGTGGTGGGTTTCGCCATAGTACTCGTCCAATTACCCTTAGTAATGCTGGCCAGTATATTAATGAGCCTCTTGAGGCCGCCATTGTCCTGAATACTCCCTTTGCCATTTATCGTACCCTAGGGAAAAAGTCGCTTGTTAAGGTTGATTACTATAAAAACCCCAAGGAACTCGATGAGGTTTACTCACCCTTACACAAACCGCAGGTAACCGATTCGCTGAAGCGGATGAACGTTGTCATTTTTATACTTGAGAGTTTTGGTAGGGAATACATTGGGGCTTACAATAAACACTTAAAGGAAAAGGATGGCTACACCGGATTTACTCCTTTCCTCGATTCGCTCATTGGGCACTCGTTATGGTTTACGCACTCTTATGGCAATGGCCGAAAATCGATTGATGGGATGCCCTCGGTTTTGGCCAGTATTCCTATGTTTGTTGAACCCTACTTTTTAACCAGCTACTCTACCAACAAAATCAATAGCATTGCATCGGCCTTAAGGGCCGAGGGTTACCATACAGCTTTCTTTCACGGTGCACCCAATGGCTCAATGGGTTTTCAGGCATTTGCCAATGTTGCTGGATTTGAGGAATACTACGGAATGAGTGAGTATCCTGACCCCTCGCACTTCGATGGCATGTGGGGGGTATGGGATGAGGAGTTTTTCCAGTTCTTTGCGCAAACCCTTAATAAGTTTCCACAGCCTTTCTGCGCAGCATTATTCTCGGTTTCGTCGCATCATCCCTTTAAGGTGCCTGAGCGTTACGATGGTGTGTTCCCCAAGGGAACTCTGCCCATTCACCAGTGCATAGCCTACACCGATTACTCGCTCAAACGTTTCTTTGAAACCGTTTCACGCATGGATTGGTACCCCAATACGCTTTTTGTCATAACAGCCGACCACCCTAACCAAACCCAGTTCCCGGAATATCAAACAAGCGTAGGAGCATTTGCTGTTCCCCTTATATTCTACAGACCCGATAATAGTCTTGCTGGTCAAAAGGATGAGTTTGCCCAGCAAATCGATATCATGCCGTCAGTTCTTGGATATTTACACTATAGCAAGCCCTTTATAGCCTTTGGACGTGATGTTTTCGATTCCACTTCCAGGCCATTCGTGGTTAACTATATAAACAACTGTTACCAGTATTACTCCGATGATTACGTGCTGATTTTTGACGGAAAAAAAACTTTAGGCCTGTATAACATCAAGGATGATACTATGCTTACAAACAATCTACAGGGTCAACTTCCTGATAGGGTGAACGAAATGGAAAGTAAGCTTAAAGCCATAGTTCAGCAGTACAACTCAAGGATGATTGATGATAATCTGGTGGTAGAGTAGGTGTTAGTTGTAAACCCTAACGTAATCGCCACTTTTTAAAACCTGGTATCTTTTTAATGGGTACCCTTCCTTAGGATAACCATAGTTTACAAGGTAGTAAATGGTTCCGCAGTGCGGACAGGTTGCGGTACCTGACGCGTTTGAATCGGGATTCACCGATGCATTGGTATCGATATGTTTTGGGCAAGTTGCATCAAAAGCTAAAATTTCGTTCTCGCTAAGCCTGAAAACAATTACGCCGTTGTTCCTGTAACCGTATCCATCTATTTTAACAGCACCCATAACAATGTTCAGGTTTTGATACTGTGGCTCTTTAAGGTTGAACTCAATGTTTACAGGAACATCAGGAATAATATCATCAATATTGTCGTCGCAGGCAGTATTAGCAAAAACCAAAATTGAAAAAAGCAAAATATGGATTATCTTTGTTTGCATTGGTAAATTAAATTTGTATCTTGGACAAAGGTATAAAAAAGATACTTTTTGCGCTTATTGCACTTTTTGTTCTGGTTGGTTGTGGTAAGCAGTTAGCACCCTCGCCTGTTCCTGCCACCCCTGGTAGGAGTAAGTGGCAGGTTAAACGGGAGGAATACCGACGCGCATGGGTTGCATATTGGCACGATAGGAAAACCGAAAAGTTAACTCGCGGGGCTAAGGCAAAATCGGTTAAAAGGGATAGGGAGGCTGAAAAGGCGGAGAAAAAGTTGGCGGAGAGGCACCTCAAAAAACAACCACCTGAGGTGCAGGAAAGGATGAAGGCTTCGTTGAAAGAGGCTGAGAAAAACAGACCCAAGCGGACTTTAAGGCAGAGGTTAGGCTTTTGGAAGTATAAATAGTAAAATAAATGATATGGATGCAGGCGATTTTATATACATTCTCATAGCAATAGCATTAGCTATACTCAATGCTTTTGCGAATAGCAAGAAGAAAAAGGCTGCCGAGCAAAAACGGCAGGCACAAACTTCTGCACCTGCCGATGATGACTTGATTACCAAAAAATTGCAGGAGTTGCTGGGTCAGGAGGTTATTGTTGAAGATGAAGAGCAACCCCTGGAATCAACTGTTGTTAATGAGGAGGAAAAGTATATATATGAATACAGCAGCAAACCTGAGGTTGAAACATTGGATAGGAGCGTTGAGTTCGAAAAGGAGCCTATTGATAAGCCACTAACCGAGGAGGAACTCTACCCTATACAGACCCCGAGGCCAATCGATACTTCAACCCCTATTGAGTATACCCCAATTGATATTGCCGAATCGAAGGTAGAAGGCCCTATAGGCGATTACTCCTACCAGGATTCCTTTAATGAAAGTATGCACGAGGTTGATATTGATGCCCCCGATGCTGAAGAGCCTGAGAGTGTTAAGAAGGGGGAAGAAGAAAAGGAAACCATCTTAGCCGATTTTGATCCGCTAAAGGCTGTTGTTTACGCCGAGATTATTCGGCCAAAATATTTTTAGTTACAACATATTGGTTGGAGTTTTGAATTAATTTTTTTATATCTTTGCAATCAAAGAGTTCCGATTTCCCTGTCGGGATTCTTTTTTATTTCATATTTAGGAGGTAAAATGAGTAAAATAACCTATTTAACCGAGGAAGGGCTCCAGAAGTTGCGCAAGGAGCTTGAGCAGCTTAAAACTGTGGAACGGCCTGCAATTTCAAGAATGATTGCCGAGGCTCGTGATAAGGGCGATTTATCGGAAAACGCCGAGTATGATGCTGCTAAGGAAGCACAAGGTATGCTTGAGTTGAAAATTTCAAAGCTTGAAGATTTGATTGCCAATGCACGCATTATTGATGAGTCAAAGATTGATACAACCCAGGTTCAGATACTGAATAAGGTAAAACTCAAAAACCTTAAAACCAACGCCGTAGTGGAGTATACCCTTGTGGCTGAGTCGGAAGCTAACCTTAAGGAGAATAAGCTTTCAATCTCTACCCCCATTGGTAAAGCCCTAATTGGCAAAAAGGTTGGCGATGTGGTTGAAGTTCAGGTGCCTTCAGGTTTGATGAAGTTCGAGATTCTTGGAATATCACTCTAAATCATATTGCTATGGCTACAATATTCAGCCGGATAGTTAGTGGTGAAATACCCTCGTACAAGGTTGCCGAGGATGAAAGGTTTTACGCCTTCCTCGATATTAACCCCTTGGCCAAGGGCCATACCTTGGTAATACCCAAGGTTGAGGTTGATTACCTCTTCGATCTTGATCCTGAAACCCTGGCTGGACTTACACTTTTTGCCCAGCGAGTGGCCAAAGCTATTGAAAGGGTTGTGCCCTGCAAGCGAATTGGGGTTGCAGTGCTCGGCCTTGAGGTACCCCATGCGCATATACATTTAGTCCCGCTGAATAAGGAATCGGATATCGATTTCCATAAAACCAAGCTTAAGCTTACCCCTGAGGAATTTATTGAACTTGCAAAAAGTATTGCTGCAGAGTTCAAGTAGATATAATAACAGTAAAATGACAAAACGGGCCAAGAGCCCGTTTTTTATTGCGATTATTGCCTAGAGTCCCTGAAAGACTTCCTGATATGCATTAAAGAATGCCCATGCGTCATTCCTGGTTTCGGAGATATTCTTTCCGGTTTGCTTTATGTATTTTTTCCCTACAAGGTCATAAACTATGGTATCGGTCTGGTTTACGTAGCCAAAGCCTTCGTTAAAGGCAAAGTAGGCAAAGGGTGTAACTTTATTTGCAAGAATATTCTTTGATAGAGTAAATTGATCATGTGGCAAATTAAGCTGTGCCAGAAGTGTAGCGGCCAAATCGGTTTGTGAGCATGTGGTTGTGACAACCAAGGGTTTTCTTTCTACAGCCCCGCCCAGCCAAACCATAGGAATACCAAACTTTAAGGGCTCCCAGTTGGGATGGTTTGCAGGATGACGATGTCCATGGTCGGCAATAAGTACAATAAGGGTGTTCTTGAACCACTCCCTTTGCTGGGCTTTGGCTATAAAATCGCCAAGACAGCTATCGGCATAGTATGCCGAACTAAGGAATTGTTCCACCTTGGTCTTCCCATTAAACTTCGGTTTGGCGGGAATCTCAAAGGGCTCGTGGCTGCTAAGGGTGAAGAACATTTTGAAGAAAGGTGCTTTGGCTGAGTCGATATCGGTAAGCAGGTAATTAAAAACATGCTCATCGTGTACTCCCCACTTGGAGTTGCGGTAACTTTTAGGAAAATCGTCCTGTGTTATCAGTCTTTGAAATTTAGCATGGTAAAGGAATGAGCGAATATTTGCAAAATCGGGGTCGCCTCCGTAGTAAAATGCTGTACTATAGCCTTGGTTGTAAAGCAATTCGCTAATGGTTGGCAGCTTGTTCGATTTTGTGGGGTACTTGATTACCGATTGGGTGGGCTGGGCAGGGAATCCCGAAAGTACGGCAATAATCCCTTTGTCGCTTCTATCGCCGCTGGCGGTGGTTCGGGTGAATAGTATACCCTCGGAAGCCAAACGGTTTAGGTTTGGGGTAACATTGGGAAGCCCGCCAAGGGGCCCAACCAGCTTTGCACCAAAACTTTCAAGTAAAATGATAATAATATTTGGTTGTTTGGTGTTCAAAACATATAATGTACTATCGGTCTGCATGAGTTCGCTAAAGCGTTGGTGGGCTGTGGTTTTGTCAATTTCAACATTGTATGTCTTGCTCATACTGCTGCTTTTACTTACGGAGTACATCATGTTCCAAACCGGGTTAAGGGCAGCATGGTTGCAAAAGTTATTCTGGCTAAAGTACACCTTACCGGGGTTCATGGGTGCAATACCAAAACCTCCCCGAATTGGAATTATCATGGTTGCAGCCAGGAAAATGAAAATTGGAGAGTACCACCATCTTGCCTTATTGGTTTGGTTTAGTTCCCTGGCAACCCACTTACGGTATGCAAGGTGTGTAAGGTAGGTAATTCCTATAAGCAAGACAACAAATAGTATTAATAAGGGCGTTTTTACCGACGCCATTGCCTCCTTTGGGGTTTTAAGGTATAGCAATGGGGTTGCATCGATACGGTAACCCCAATTGCGGTATAGTTCCATATCGCTGATAACAACCGTATTTACAACTAAAAGTAGTAATACAGTTAAAGAATTGTACATTCTAGTAATACACTTTGGGGAAACCCAGAAAAAGATAGCCAAAAGCAGAAATGTTAGTAGAAGAATATATCCTGCAAGCGAGGAATCCATCCAGGCTCCTCGAATGAAAATATTTATGAACTCGTTAAACTTAACCGACTTAAGGTTTTCAAATTGGTAAATAAGGAAAGCTATACGGTAGGTGGCAAACAGTGTTACCCAAAATACGAAATACCTTAAACTGAATGATAAATGTTTTCTCATTTGTGTAAATGATTTAAATTGCAAACCTAATAAATAAGAACGTATAAACGTCACGGTCATGCGCAAGAAAATTTTAGTCTTGTTGTTTATTGTTGGGTTCGTTGTAAGCGATTCTTTCCCACAAACCTGGAGCATCGCTGTTCACGGTGGTGCTGGGAACATGAAACCCGAAAACTTTACCAAGGAGCAGCTTGATGAGTATGAACGGGAGATGAATGCAGCTCTAAGCATTGGGGTAAAAATCTTGAATTCGGGTGGAACAAGCCTCGATGCCGTTGAGCAGGTTGTCCGATACCTTGAGGATTGCCCGTTGTTCAATGCCGGGAGAGGCGCAGTTTTCACCCACGAGGGGCGTAATGAGCTTGACGCGGCAATTATGGATGGCAAAACCCTTATGGCAGGTTCAGTTGCTGGTGTAACCGATGTCAAAAACCCCATATCGCTTGCGCGCAAAATCATGGAGGATTCACCCCATGTGATGCTGGCAGGTAAGGGGGCTTCGGAGTTTGCTAGAGTTAAGGGTCTTGAAATGGTGGATAGCTCATACTTTTTTACTCCACAGCGCTGGAACGACCTTCAGCGTACGCTATCAAGGGAAAAGATGGGTACTGTTGGGTGCGTGGCACTCGACATGCATGGCAACCTGGCTGCTGCAACATCAACCGGAGGAATGACCAATAAACGATGGGGGCGAATAGGCGATGCGCCAATTATTGGTGCCGGAACTTACGCCAACAATTCCACCTGTGCCATTTCGGCTACTGGGCATGGCGAATACTTTATAAGATATACTGTAGCCCACGATATTTCAGCGCTCATGGAATACCAAAACCTTTCACTCAATGCCGCGGTTGAGCGTGTTATTATGGGTAAGCTCCTTAATGCTGGAGGGCGCGGAGGAGTAATTGCGGTTGACCGCTCCGGTAATGTTTGCATGATGATGAATACTACAGGCATGTTCCGTGCATTTGCTCGTTCCGATGGGAGTAAGGGATTTGCCATTTTTTAAAGATACATTTTTTGGGTTTTTAATTACAATTTGGTGTAATTTGAATTAAATTTGATGAACCTAACCTTATCAGTAATGTTAAACCTAACCCGGTAAACTTATGGCACTCGAAGTTCATGTAAAATCAGCTGAAAGCAAGGGACATATCGAGATTTTTTTACTTCACTTTGTACTCATGCTCATCGCCATGTTTGTATTCCTTGCCTTGATTATGCTTATAGGAGGTTCTTTTACCTGGCCAAATTTCTGGAAGTTCTACATCACTTTTATACCTTTAACAGTGATACTTCCTGTTATTGTGGCCATAACCACATCGGTATCGTATAAAAGGGTTAATGTTCACATTTTACCTGCCTCAAAGGTTAACATCGATAAGCTGAAAGATTTCATGTTTAGCGAGGATTACATCATTGTTGATAAGGATAAAACTTTTATACAGTTTATTCGAAGAAAAAATCTACCCCGTTTACTTAGCTTAAACTACGATAAGCCATCAATCACCATACAGAACGATGAGGTGGTAGTAAATGTCCTTAAACGTTTATCGTTAGTATTACTCCCCCAGCTTACCATTGGCAAAAGGTTTTTACTTGAGCCCGAAAGCAGTAAAGAATGATTAAAGGATTTCCTTTCTTACACATCGATATTCCTAAATGTGAGCAAAACATTGCCTTCATGGTTCAAAAGGCCACGAAGGCAAAAGTTTTATTACGTCCTCACTTTAAGACACATCAAAGTTTAGCCGTTGGGGAACTATTCCGTAAGCAAGGGGTTAATCGGATTACGGTTTCGTCGGTTGCCATGGCTGAATACTTTGCTGCAGGTGGTTGGAACGATATCACTATTGCGTTTCCTTTTGTACCACAAATGGTGCAGCGGGTTAATACGCTTGCACAGGGTATTGATTTAAATGTAACCTTCTCATCACCTCAAAACCTTTTAGCCACAATTGATAGGGTTGAGAGTAAAGTTGGCGTATTTGTTGAGGTTGATGTTGGTCATGGCCGTTCCGGAGTAGCTGTTGACAATACCCGTGAACTTGCCCTTATGGTGAATCTTATCAGCTCAAAACCGAATTTGGTTTTTAGGGGTTTTCTTACTCATGCCGGGTACTCCTATAGCGCGAGGGGTAGGGAAGAGGTAGATAAACTTCATTCCGAAGCCTTAAGCAAGTTGGCCAAACTCAGAAGCTTTTGGGTCGACCAGTTTCCTGACCTCACCATATCGTATGGTGACACCCCAACCTGTTCCGTATCCGATGAGTTTTGGGGAATTAGCGAGATTCGTCCCGGTAACTTTGTGTTTTACGATGTGATGCAATACCAAATTGGCTCATGCACCACTTCGCAGGTGGCTGTGGCTCTTATCTGTCCGGTAGTTGACGTGTATCCCGGTAAGCAGAAAATAATTGTTCATGGTGGGGCTATTCACCTATCAAAGGACAGGGTTGTGATTGATGGAGCAGATTGCTATGGCTTTGTATGCAGATTTGATGGTAAAGGCTGGAGCAACCCTATTCCAAATGCTTTGGTAACTTCCCTTAGCCAGGAACATGGGGTAATCTCCTATTCCGGTAATGACCTCGATGGTATAAAACCTGGCGATTTACTTGCCATTTTGCCAGTTCATAGCTGTTTAGCGGTCGATTGCATGGGGCAAATGTTCGATTCCGAAGGCAATACATACGATGTTTTACCTAAAAATAAAAGGTGATGAAAAGGTTTACTCAGTTTCTGTTGTTCAGCGTAATTTCTACATTAACAACCGCTCAATCCACCAAGAGCAATAGTGTATTTGATAGGTATTTCGAGAATAAAACCATGAGGGTTGATTACATTCACGGGGGCAACTCGTTTAGCGAGGATTTTAAAATATTTGGCATAAAGAACGATGGGGTGTGGGGCGGAAGAGTTCGGGTGATGGATGACCCTTACAACCTGGGGCTTTATGCATTTGATATAATTGATGCAGCATCGGGAAAGGTTTTATACACACAGGGTTTTTGCAGCGTTTTTGGTGAGTGGCAAACAACCGCTGAGGCTGGTAAACTAAACAAGAATTTTGAGGAGAGCGTCAGGTTCCCATGGCCAAAGGATATTTTTAAATTGGTTATGCGCAAGCGCGATAGTACCAACACTTTTCAAGTAATTTGGTCTGAAACTATTAATCCATCCATGTATGCCGATGCAAATCATGCCTATCCTGCTGCTAAGGTGCAATACTTTGTAAAAAGCGGTAACCCTAAGGAAAAGGTTGATATAGTTGTACTTGCCGATGGATACACTGTGGCTGATTCCGCCGAATTCAGGAAAGATGTGGAACGTTTCACTGAGGCTTTCTTTTCTGTTGAACCATTTAAGAGTCGTAAAACTGATTTTAACGTTGCTGCGGTTTACTCCACATCGCCCACTAGTGGCATTCGGCTACAAAAACACAACTACTACCCGGCCAATGTTTTGGGGTGCACCTATTACACCTTTGGGACTGAACGTTACGTTTTAACCGAGCGGGAGTGGACTGTACGGGACTATGCTTCGGCAGTGCCATACGATTTTTTGGTTATCCTATTAAACTCCAATAAGTATGGTGGCGGAGGTATTTACAACCTTTATATCACCGCATCGGCAAAATCGAGCAGCTCCGGATATGTAATGGTTCACGAAATGGGGCATCATATAGCTGGCCTTGCCGATGAGTACTATACCAGCGATGTGGCCTACCAGGTTTCAGTCCCAAAGTATGAGCCATGGGAGTTTAATATTACAGCTCTTCTCAATCCAGCAAGTTTAAAGTGGAAAAACATGGTTGAACAAACCACTCCAATCCCAACGCCGTGGCAAAAGGAAAACTATGAGCGAACAGGCAAGTTGCGAATTGCCGATGAAATTTACTCAGGTAAGGTTGGGGCTTTTGAGGGAGCGGGTTACCTAAGCAAAGGTGTGTATCGCCCTGAGGTTGACTGCATAATGTTCTCCCATTCATTAACATTCTGTAGGGTTTGCCAGGAGGGCCTAAACAGGGTGCTCGATATGTATGTGGTTAGGTAATCCTGATTCCCATTACTGTAACATCATCAACCTGAACATTATTACCTTTCCATTCGGAAAATATCTCAAGCAAAAAATCTTTTTGTTTTGCCATGGGATAGCTGGCTATGGAGCACAACATGTTTCTAAAATCCACAAGTCTGAACTTCTTGCCATTGGGTCCGCCAAACTGATCGGTAAAACCATCAGTGTAAAGGTAGATTATATCATCTTTTTCAAGCTGAACACTATGCGTGGAGAAACTTACCTTCTCAGTAACGTAGCCAATTGATTGCCGCTCACATTTTACCTGGTATAGGGTGTGTGTCTCGTTTTGGTTCAGAATAATATTTGAGACTGGTTGAGTATTTGATTTCCGGACTATGTTAAGGTAAATATTAGCACCGGAGTACCTTAATTCCCTTGTTTCAGGGTTGTAGTTGCAAAAGGCAATGTCCATTCCATCAAAAATTTCGGAGCCTTCCCTTTGCTCAAACGATTTATGGAATAACCCGTTCAAATTTTGCAGTACCTCGCCTGGGTTGGTCTCATTAAGTTCACTAACAATTTGGTTAAGCCCAAACATGCCAATAATACTCATGAATGCTCCGGGTGCCCCATGGCCTGTGCAATCGGCAACTGCAAAAAGCATTTGATTGTTAAAACGCTTAAACCAGTAAAAGTCACCACTAACAAGTTCCTTAGGCAGGAAAATCAGAAAAGAGTCTTCAAAAAAATCAGTTGGCTGTTCTGAGGTTTGTAATATTGCTTTTTGAATCCTGCGAGCATAGTTAAGGCTATCGGTAATGTCGCGGGAGCGTTGCTCAAGCATGTTTTTCTGCTTTTCAATCTTTTCCTTTTGCTCTGCAAGCAGTAGGTTTGCTTTTTGCTTGTTCCTGTAAGCCAAATACGAAACTACCACCAGGACAATTAGTATTGCAATAAAACCAACCAGAAAAAGCTGACGCAATCGCGATTTGTTCAAGTTGGCCTGGCTTAACAAAAGATTCTCTCGCTGGTGTTGAATTTCCTTCTCTTTCTGACGTAAGGCTGATATGTTTTCCAGCCTGTTGGCTTCGCTGATAATTTGATAGTTGAATAGGCTGTCAGTTAATGAGATGTATTTCCTGAGGTATTGGTATCCTATGGTTTTGTTTCCCTGTAGCTCTTCCAGCTGAGAGAGTTCCTTGTATGCAAGCCGACTAATGTTGATTATACTTAAGCTCTCCGATTGCTTTAGGCATTGAAGTAGATACTTTTTTGATTCGGAATAGTTTCCAACCCTGGCGTATGCCTTACCCAAAAGCAGTAAAGGGTAAAGTTGTCCATACCTGTCGTTTATTTCATTTTGAGTATTTAGGATTGACTGTAAAAGCGGAATCGCACTAATTGGTTTTAGCTGATTAATTAATAGTTCAGCACCAACAGTTTGAGTTCTGGCTAGCTCCTTGGGGTTGTTCTTTAGGTAGGTTTCCGATTTTTTTAAATGTTTATCGGCCATCAGGTTGTTTGATTGTCTCAAGCTATTGTTGGCCAAGGCTCTGTATGTTATACCTAAATATGTGCTATCCACTAACACTTTCAGGATAGCTATGGCATTTTCAAGGTAGCTTTGGGCTGTAACAAAGTTTCCAAACTCAGTGTGAATAATCCCTTGCGATGTATAAATTTTTGCTAGGCTTATTGAATCGTTACGGGATTTAAAGAAGTTAATAGCAGTAAGGTTGTTCTCTATGGCGTTGTTCAAGCGGCCAAGTTCTCCTTCCACTTTTGAGATTGATAGCAAGTACCAGCCAATTTTTAACGAATCCCTTGTGGCAATGCTGTAGCGGTAACCAGGGTATAGGTAATCAATCGATTCGTAAAGCAACCCTTTTTCGATATGGATTTGCGAAAGGAGGTAGTATGCCTTTTCCAGGTACTGTTCGCGTCCCATATCCAATGAGACTATCAACGCCTGGTTAGCCTCAATTAGGGCATTGTCTAAATTCTTCTTATTAAAAAGGTATTGCGATTTTGCAATTAACGTCTCCACCAGTTTTACCTTATCGCCATCCCTCTCATACTGACGGGCTAGATTTTCAAAATACTTTAAGGAATCAATATTATCTAATGGCACTGGTTTGGCATTCACCCTAAGAGATAGTATGCCAAATACAGCTAAAAGCAGAAATGCTTTGATGGTGATAGGTTTAAACACTTGTTAAAACATTAAAGTTATGGTATAAATGTAAAAAATATTTCAACATCAAAGTTTTGAAAATTGACTAAAACAGTTCGCTAAGCAGGTCAAGCAATTCATTCACCTTAATGGGTTTAGTTAAGTAGCCATAAGCACCTTGGGCAATGGCTTTGTCAATATATTCAGCTGGGGTATATGCCGATTGAACTATAATGGGAACATTGGGTCTTTTTTCTTTAATTCTACTGATAAGTTCATGTCCATTGGTGTCGGGAAGTTGAATGTCGAGTAGTACAGCATCTATCTTTTCCCGGTTCAATAATTCAATGGCCTGTGAACCCGACATTGCAGAAAGGCTTTTTGCGCCTGAAGCAATTACTACATCGCTCAGGTAGTTAACGTTGGCTTCGTTATCTTCAACAATCAGTATTGTTTTGCCGGTAATTTTATTGTAGTCGTTTTTGGTAGGAAAACCTATTCTGCTAATGTTTTTGGTGTTTGGAATTATAAGGGGTAGGGTAAAGCTAAAACACGAGCCCTTACTGGGTTCTGATTCAACCCAAATCCTCCCACCCATTAGTTCTACCAGTCGTTTTGATATTGCCAATCCTAAACCTGCACCGCCGTAGTGACGTTGAGCCGTTTCGTCGGCCTGTCGGAACCGCTCAAATATTTTTTCCTGCAGCGATTTAGGGATGCCTATACCGGTATCGCTCACAAAAAACTCAATGGTGGCGTTGTTTGGAATACGGTAGCCCATGGTAATGCTACCCTGCGAGGTAAACTTAATGGCATTGCTAAGCAGGTTAAGCAGAACCTGCTTAAGCCGTTCACCATCGGCAAGTATGTGTGTAATTCCACTGTTGTTACCTATATCGCGCGCTATTAAAATATTCTGTTTTTGTCTCTTTTTCTCGTTAATGGCAAATTGGTGAAGCTCGTTGAACAGGCTATCAAGCTCCACGGGTTGCCTTCGTATGGAGTATATTCCTGCTTCAATCTTGGAGAGTTCAATAATGTCATCGATAAGGGTTAGGAGTAGCCGCCCATTACTGGTAATGTAGTCGGCATAAACCTTCTTTTTCTCAGGGCTTATGGATTCGCGGGTAATTAGCTCCGAGAAACCGAGTATGGCGTTCATAGGGGTACGGATTTCATGGCTCATATTGGCCAGAAAGGCCGATTTTAGCTTGTCGGCTTCCTCGGCTTTACCCTTGGCTAACTTTAACTCGTTTTCCCGCTCTTTTTGGATAATCATGTAGGTTAGCTGCGATGAAACAAACTCAAGAACTTCCAGGTCATTATGGTCGTATGCATTAGGGTTTTGGTAGTTTTGCACAGCAAGAACCCCTACAGTATCGCTTTTAGTTTTAAGCGGCACAGCCATCCAGCACAATGCCGGGGGACCGTAAAAGGTAAGATTATGCCGGCTTCTAAGCCTGTTCATTTGTTGCCGGTTCAGAATAACACCTTGACAGCGATGCGCTACCCAAAGGGCAAAGGTGTTTCCGCTTGGGTAATCGGTGTTTATGGTGTGGGTGTCGCTAACATATGCTAAGCTTAACCTTTGCCGACTCTTATCGAACAGCACAAGGTAGATATTCCTGGCATCGAAAAGCGTGTTCAGCTCTTCCTGCATCAACCTGTAAAAATCCTCAGGCGATGTGCTTTCAAGTCCTATTGCGGAGAGTTTTACGAGTGTTCGGTTAATCCGTTCAACTTTACTGCTTAGGGTAATATTTTCAATCCAAACCAAAAAATTGTTCCATTCCACAGGTTTAACATTTGCCCTGTAGGTGTACTGTTTACCATGTGTGCTGTGTTCAAAAGTGTATATGCGCTCCTTTTTCGATGCTTTAAAGGGTAGATTTGGGAATAGGCTATCAATTTTACACCCTTCCGGAATGGGTTTATCGGTAAGCAAAAGTACCGATGGGCTATGGCTTATTACTATCCCATCCCTTTTAACCAGCAGAACACCTATTGGCAGGTCATTAATATCAATGTGATTTTTATTTTTTGTCATTGTTTTTTGCAGGATTCCCGGATGCAAGCATCAAGTTTTACTTTTCTAATTTAGGTAATTTCCTTTAATCCTCAATGCAGTGTTAAAAGTGTTTAATTACAGGTGGGTTTCAATGTGTTGAAATGTTGCATCTGGTTGGGCTTAGCTGTTGCAATTTATAGGTAAATGGTATTTTTGCATTAAATTTTGTTTTGTATGCATAAGCTGTTTTATATTCTATTAATTGCAATTTTTCCCATTTCTTGTAGCGAAAGCGTCAAGCCGAGCAGCAATTCAAGTCATAGGAATGGTTATGTAAAGCATGCAAAAGGTTTTGATATAGAGATAAATGGCTCAGTGACTAAAGTATGGGTCAACAATCCGTTTGAACCTACTGCCAATGGCTTGGTTTATACTCTGTATGCCGATTCATTACGAAGCATTGATCCGAATAGTATTCAAATTCCTGTAAAAAGGGTTGTTTGCATGTCGTCCACCCATGTAGGTTTTATAGGCGCTTTAGGTGCCAATTCTGCTATTGTTGGAATTTCGGGAACAAAGTATGTTAATAATCCTAAGCTCTGGGAACGGGTTGTTAATGGGCAAATTGCCGAGGTAGGTTACGATCAAACCTTGAACTACGAGCTGTTAACCCGCTTGAAACCCGATGTAATTTTTGTTTACGGGGTTAGTTCGGAATCGCTATCGTTTATCGATAAGCTAAAGGAGTTGGGTTTAAAGGTGGTGATGGTGTCCGATTACTTAGAAACATCGCCATTAGGCAGGGCTGAGTGGATTAAGTTTTTTGGTGTTTTTTTGGGTAAAAAGGAACTGGCCGATTCAATTTTCAGTGATGTTGAGGTAAACTATGCCAAGCTTGCCCAGTCAGTAGAACAGCTTGATACTAAGCCAAAGGTTTTTCTCAATTTGCCATTCAGGGATATATGGTACTTCCCGGGAGTTGATAATTACTTTGTGAAGCTGATTAACGATGCTGGCGGAAGCTACGTTTTCCCAGAGCTTACAGGCTCCCAAAGCCATCCGGTGAGTACGGAGGTAGCGTACAAGGCTGGTTTAAGCTGCGATATTTGGTTAAACCCTGGCACCGCTAACAGTCTTAGCGATATTACCAATTCCGATAATCGTTTTTCCAAGTTTAAATCGTTTAGCAATGCAAGGGTTTTCAACAACAATAAAAGGGTGGGGCAGGGAGGTGGCAACGATTTTTGGGAATCGGGGGTGGTGCACCCTGAGCAAATACTAAGCGATATGATTAAAATATTTCATCCGGAATTAATGCCCACCGATACACTGTACTTTTACAGGCGATTGGAGTAACCATTATCTTTACAAAATACAATTGCTTATGAAATTTGGAGTCATAATTGAAACTAAGGAGCCCGAAAAGGCATGGAATGCCTTTAGGTTTGCTGTGGCATCGCTGGGTAAGGGGCACGAGGTTAAGGTGTTTCTAATGGGTGAGGCTGTTGAGTGTCAGGGTTTAACCCATAACAAATTTGATGTTGATGCACAAATGCGCAAGTTTGCAGCTGAGGGAGGAACAATTCTGGCTTGCGGAACCTGCCTTAAGTCGCGCCAGATGGATGGAACCGAGCTATGTCCCATATCAACCATGGCCGATTGTATTCAAATGGTGGAATGGGCCGATAGGGTTATCACATTTTAGCCAATACACACAAAGCAATGCAGGGTAGAACCCGAAATACGATACTATTTATCTCGCTGATGGTGGTTTTATTGCTATTAGCCATACTTAGCCTGCTTTTGGGTTCAGTGGCAATACCACTGGTCGATATCAAAGCCTATTTTTTTGGTGGTAACTTTACCGATGAGGTGAATTTATCCATAATTCAAAATTTCCGAATACCCAAGGTGGTTTCCGCTTTGCTTGCCGGTTCCGCTTTGGCGGTAAGCGGTTTACAAATGCAAACCGTTTTCCGGAATCCGCTGGCCGGCCCATATGTTTTGGGTATCAGCTCTGGTGCTAGCTTAGGAGTTGCGCTTGTGCTAATGGGTTCTTCGGCATTTGGGCTTTCGTTTTGGGGCAGTCAGGTAGGAACGGTTGTGGCAGCGCTTGTTGGTTCGCTTTTGGTTTTAATGCTTATACTGGCAGTGTCCATTCGGGTAAGGGATATTATGACACTGTTGATTTTAGGGATGATGTTTGGCACGGCTGTTTCAGCTGTAACAAGTCTTTTGCAGTACTTTGGTAGCGAAACATCCTTAAAGAACTTTGTGATATGGACGATGGGTAGTTTAGGAGGTGTTGGCCGTCAGCAGCTTTGGCTTTATGCTGCACTGGTTCTTTTAGGACTTGCACTTGCCTGGGCGTACGTTCGTCCGTTAAATGTACTTGGAATAGGCGACACCTATGCGCGTAGCCTTGGTTTCAATGTAAAGCAAACGCGGTTCCTGATATTCCTTTCAACAAGCTTGTTGGCCGGAACGGCTACCGCTTTCAATGGGCCTATAGCTTTTGTGGGCATAGCCGTGCCGCACTTGGCGAGAATGGTTTTTCGGACTTCAAACCATGCCATTCTGGTGCCTGCGTCGGCATTAGCAGGTGCTGCTACTCTTTTACTTTGTGATATTATTGCACAGCTGCCAGGGTCGGCCGCTGTGCTTCCCTTAAACTCGGTGGCCTCGTTAATGGGTATCCCTGTTGTTATTTATATCGTTCTTAAAAACAAACGTGTAGTTAGCTGATGAACGGTATAGTGATTGACATAAAAGGATTAGTATCCGGTTACCGGAATGGAAGTGCATCATCATATAGCTATCCGGCGTTTAACGCCGTGGCTTTACGTGGCGAACTTATTGCGCTTATTGGACGAAACGGGGTGGGCAAGAGCACGCTGCTTAGAACCCTAGCGCGCATACAGCCATCGCTTGATGGGAATGTTTTTGTTAAAGGGGTTAACTTTCAGCAGATATTAGGTTCAGAGTTTGCACAGCTGGTGAGTTTTATCCCCTCGGAGCCAGCGCATGCTTCGCATACTACGGTTTACGAGTTTGTTAGCATGGCCCGTTATCCCTACCATGGTTGGTTTGAGGCTTTGAATGATAATGACTATAAATTGGTTGATGATGCAATATCGGCCGTTGGTATGCAGAATTTTCGGGATCGGTTTATCGATAACCTGAGCGATGGAGAGCGCCAGCGCGTAATGATTGCTTTTGCAATTGCACAGGATACGCCAATTATCATGATGGATGAGCCAACAGCTTTTCTTGATTTGCCCAATAAGTTTGAGGTTATGCGTTTGCTGAGGGAGCAAGCACAAAAGGGTAAAACTATTATCATTTCCACTCACGACCTGCAAACCGCTTTTGGTTTAGTTGATACCATTTGGCTTATGCTGGCCGATGGTGTTAGGGTTGGCGCTCCGGAAGATATTGTTCTGTCCGGTAACCTCAACCGCTTAATGGACGATACGCCTGTACTTTTCGATTTGAAATCGGGACAGTTTGTCTATAAGCATCAAACCAGGTTAGTGGCTTGTGTTTTGGGCGGTTCGCCCAATATCAAAAAGTGGACCTCGCATGCACTAAGGCGTATGGGATACGAGGTTGAATTCTCCCCCATTGCCGATGCTAGTACCTATGTCCAAATTCAGGAACATGAGGGTAAGGTACAATGGATACTTGGCCGCGACGACCGTAATCCTACCTTCGATTCCATTCGGAATCTATGTATCTACATTAAAGGAACCACGCTTTTATAGCTTTATTTCAAAGCTATCGGCATCAAGGTGAACGGGGAATGAACTTCTTACGCTATGTAGGTAATCCTTATCGATGCTTGCATAAATTACTTCCTCGGTGTTTGGTTTAGCCTGGGCAATAATTTGCCCCATGGGGTCAATGATTTGCGAGTCGCCGGTGTGGTTTATTTGGTTGCCATCGGTTCCAACACGGTTGCAGGCAGCCACGTAAACCTGATTTTCGATAGCTCGTGCCACCAATAGCGAGTTCCAGGCATACCTGCGACGCTCCGGAAAGTTTGCAACAAGTATCATCAAATCGTAATCGTTCCGGTTACGGAGCCAAACCGGGAAACGCAGGTCGTAGCATACTGCCAGCAGAATTCGCCAGCCCTCATGGGTTACAATCACGCGTTGTGTTCCTGATGTATAGTGCGCGTCCTCGTTTGCCATTCGGAAAAGGTGGCGTTTATCGTAGGTTTCAATTGTGCCGTTAGGGTAGGCAAAAACCATGCGGTTGAAGTACTTGCCACCGGTTTCGGCAATGTAGCTGCCCGCAAGGGCAAATCCATGCTTTCTTGCCATGGATTTCATCCATTCAACGGTTCGTCCCGGATGCCTTTCAGCAAGGGAGGCCGGACTCATGCTGAATCCAGTTGTGAACATCTCGGGAAGTAAAACCAGGTGTGTTCCAGGTTCAATTCCAGCCAGTTTCTGCTCAAACTGCTCAAAGTTATTATCGGGCAATTCCCAGTATAGTTTACTTTGAATTACTGCTATCTTCATTTTCCGCTCTCCAATTAATGATGCACTGTTCAACAAGTGTCTCGTAATGGGCTGAGATATCTCTTACCACATCAGGTATTTCGTGGTAAATGTGGTTGTCAATCTGCTTAACCGGTAAAACGCCGGGCGAGGTGCCTGTAATAAAGCATCCGGTGGTCTGCTTAATTTCATTAGCCCCAAGGCACCTAAAGTTAATGTTGATTTGCAGGGTGTTGCATATATCAATCACCTTTTGACGCGTTATTCCGCCAAGCACCTTGCTATCGGGGGCAGTAATTAGTTCATTATCTTTAATAAAGAATACGTTTGATCGGCTTCCCTCGGTGATCAAGCCATCGTGGTCAACCAGTAAAACCTCGTAGCATCGGTGTGTTTCTAGAATTTCGTTAGCAATGGCCCTGATGGCTTTGTTCTCAAACTTAACAGTTGGGTTATGCCTTTCGGCATTGAGGGTTTCAAGGCGAACCCCCGTGCTTATCTCATCGGCGGTTGGGTAACGCGATGGTATAAAGTATATCAATAGGGTATCTCCGTTTTCATTGGAATAATACATCAACCTGAAATTTCTCTGATCAACCGGGTTTGCTTTTAGTAGTTCCCTTATCCCAAGAGCGATCTCATCAAGATTTATATGATAGCCCATCATCTGGGCAGAGTACATAAAACGGTTTAGGTGATCGTTCAGAAATATTGGAGTGGAGTTTTTTACACGAATTACTTCGTAAATAATATTTTCGCCCTCGGTTAGGGCGACGGAAAACTTATTGAGGGGTAATATTTTTCCGTTGTAAAAGAAAAAACCTTGTTGATTATCGGGTGGAAAATTCATGCCATAAATGTTTCCAGCAAAAATAGCTCAAGCTATTTTCTTTTAAAGCAATATCCGAAACAAAAGCGGGTTTAGCTTTTAAGCTTACTGTTCCCTTGATGTGTAATTGTTTAATATATTGCTGATTAGGGGAAGATAAAAATCGTTGAAGAAAGCATTCCTTGGTGAGTTTAGGTGAAGTATAGAGTTTAGCGTTTTCCCCCCTTTCAGCTTTGATGTGGCTATGCTAACGCTGTTTTCGGCAAAATCGCCTGCAAAGTAGTAGCAAAACTTATCGGAATAGCCTTTCACCACAGCTGGGAACTGGTTTGTTAGGCCAAACGATTTTAATTTTTCCTCGCCTGCTGGGGTTGTTTCCAGCTTAAAAGTGGCAAGTACCTCTGAACCGATTCCTGCCATAATAATATCGAACCATCCGTAAAATTCAGTTTCCTTTGGATTATTCTGCCATTGGGGCATGGTAGGTTCGGTAATGAGTTTTACTATGGGGGTTAGCAGGTCAGAGCCTTCCTCAAGTACATCAATTAACCCATCGTTGCTAATCAGGATTATGCCTGAGCCTTTACTTGGCCAAGGTTTCTGGTGTTGTTTCTCGTATAGCTTAACCATCCATTCGGCTGGTCCCTTACCATTGTTAATTGCTCCAAGATTTGGACAATACTTACCAGCCCAACCAGTCCAGCTCACATTGAAAAGTTCTTCGGTTTTGGTTCGGATAAGTGCATTGGTTGGGGAACTAAACATGTTGTACTCACCAATAATAAGCTTATTGAGTTCCTTCATCCGTTTGAGGAGCAAGTAGTCGTTCTGGTTTAGGCCTCCGTAAACCTTTGATGTGTTTGGGGCTTTGGTTTCGGTTTTATACCACTCGTAGGAGTAAACCCCGTAGCAATCGGCATAGTAGGCGGCATCGTAAACGGCAGCATAGGCATCTACCTCGTTCAGTCGAATCGATTTTATATCGAATAGTTGCTGATTTAAATCGATGGGGAAAAAGCCCCAGTAATCCGATTTATGGTTGTACGATTTGCCATCGGGGCCCACAATCCGAAAGTGGTTGAGCAGCCAAACAAGCGATTTGTGCTCAATTCTATCGGTTTGGGTTACTGTTTTGTCGAGTATGTATATGTTGAGTGGCTTTGACTTCTGAAAGTACCAGGCTAGATGAAGCGCAATAACAATACTAATGATACATGCAATAGCAATTCCAAGGTAAGTGGCAATCTTTTTCATTGCAATTAGATTTCTAAAACTTGTTTAGCCTTGGCAAATTACAAAAAAATGAAAAAGATTACAAGTGAAGGGGATAAATTCGTGAAAGGTGAGCCGTGAGCCGTGAGCCGTGAACCGTGAGCCGTTAATCGTTAAAAGTTAAAAGCATGGCTTTAAGTGGGGATGAGTCGGAATGAGTCGGAATACTCGGAATGAGTCGGAATACCCGGAATACTCGGAATGCTCGGAATGAGTCGGAATAGACTCTCTTTTACTTACAACCATCAACTGTCAACTATCAACCAACAACCCAATTAGTTTCACAGTGTTACACGGAGTTTAACACAGTGTTACACAGTGAAAATCCATCAAATCTGCGAAATCAGTGTTCAATTTCCAAACACTAAACACTAAACACCAAACACTAAAAACCATCAACCGTCAACCATCAACTGTCAACCATCAACCATCAACTTAATTAAAGGTTTGAACCTTTTGGGATTCAGTCAGGAGATGATCTGATGGCATATTTACTAAAAGATTTTTACCACCAAAACCCTTGCAATGTTTGTTGATTTATTGGTAAGTGAACGACTTTCATTAATCTCAACAAACGTAGCTGAATTTGGGGTAAGTAAAGCCGATTCATTATTTACGGTAAGTTCAAGTTCCCCCTCAAGCATGTAGAATACCACTCCAAATGGGTTGGCGTGCGCGGGTATTGCCTCGCCTGGTTTTAGGGTTAGATGAACCATTTCTACTTTAGAACTTGAAAACATTATACGCCCGTCCAAATCGAATGGAACCTTTGGCGCGCTCAGTAGGGTTTCGGTTTTAATCATTTTTTTCATTTCTTTTAACCGCCATATACATGTATGCTTTGACTTGCAGAGGGCAAGTATTTTATTCCCAGCCAGGTAATTAGCAGAACCCCCAGTGCAACAATCATTAAACGAGCCAGTAGCTTGCGCTTGGTGGGCAAGTACCGGTGAATATGAATAACTAAAAGATAGAAGAACCAGGTAATTAATGCCCAAACCTCCTTTGGGTCCCATGCCCAGTAGTCGCCCCATGCAAACTTAGCCCAGTAAGCGCCTAGGAGCATTCCCAGCGTTAAAAGTGCAAACCCGGGATATACTAGTCGCATTTGCTGCTGGAGTTCATCGTGAACTGAACCTTTTGAAAATGATGTCCAAGCCACTGAAAGGCTTGCTGATGCAAGAACTGCATAGGCTAACATATACGAAACCACATGTGGTATAAACCAGGGGCTTTGAAGAGCAGGCATAAGAAACCTACCCTGATATTCTGGATGAATGATATCAACAACCAGAAAAACCGAGGCCATTATTAGGCCTATGGTTAGCATGTTTTTACTGCGATATGCTTTAAATACGCTTAGGCTAACAAGGCTCACCAGGAAAGAGTACCATATTCTAGTCTCAGCCATGGTTCGCATGGGCGGGCGTTTAATATCGAACCAGTATAAAATAATAAATACCCCCAAAAGAGCGCTGGCTGTAACTCCAGAATACCATAAAATGAGTTTTCCTTTTGCGGATTCTTTGTGGTTAAAGTAAACAGAAACTAACCAAAGTAATATCACAGTCAGAGCAACGGGAACAAAATAATTCCAAACCATTTGTTTACTTTTTTGAATCGTTAATAAAAACCAAGCCTAATCCACCCAGGAGCATCATGGCAAATCCTATGTATATCAGTGGTAACCATGGGTCGTAGATTACCTTAAAGGAGCTGTAGGTTGAGTCTGGGCCAGCAAGATTATCGTATGAATACTGGTAAATCCACCAACCATCAACCCTAAAGGGTTTGTTTACCTCAATAAGGCATTGGTTTACGGAGCTTGATTTTTTTGAATAGATTTTGGCGTGTGAACCAAAGTATTTTGCCTCGGCAGGTAAAAGTCTTAGATCTCTGCCATCGGGAAGTGGAAGTGTCTTTTCGGCTGTAACATGGGTAAGGCTCGATATCCAGCCCATTGTAATGGCCTTACCATTTGAATCAAAGACTTGAATCATTGCAGCTGGCCCGGTAAAGGGAACACCCCGCGCATCAATGAAGGTTGAATCGGTTGCAAATGCCTTGGGTAAGTATTGCATAACCTGAATGGTTAGGTTATCAATTTTAATGCTTGGGTTACTATTTAGGTCGTATTCCGATTTTGGGAAGAATGTCTTACTACTACCCATTAAAGCCAATCGAGGTTGGTAGAATTGTGCTTCAAACTTTTTTAGTTCAATTGCTATTGGCAATTCAATTACACTACCGTTCTTGGCTGTTCCGTACCATGCAATTTCACCCTGGTTAACCTGAACGGTCGCCTCAATCTTATCGGAACTTCCTACTAAACCTGCCGATAAACAAACCCAAAGCCCGGCATGGTTAAGGGTGAAAATTATGTTTTTTATGGTAACTGGGAAAACACGGTTTACTACAGCCGCCCCTAAGGTTATTAGCATAAAAATTAAAGGGACTAAAAACAACCAGGAACCCAGCAGGTTAAATAAAGCCCCGGGTAATCCCATGCCACGGCCTACCTGTGGGATAACTCCCATGAGAATGATTGAGAAAAGAAATAACGAAATTGATGGAATAGCAGCTTTAACCGAAGCAAGCCAATTGAAAAATTTCGATTTTGGGAAAATGATTTTTAACAGGATTAAAAGGCAAAGAAAGGTAACTAAAACGAGAGTATTGGTTGGAAACTCGGGTTTAGGGAACAGCGATAGAGGGACAAATAGCTCCAAAAAGAAAGCTAATACAAATAACCCAACGGACACAATAAAACCCTCTAAAAAACCCCATGGCCATAGCCAAAGGGGTTTCTTTTTAAATTGATTGCCCATGATTTTGATTGCTACATTATTCTTTCAGGCAAAGGCATGTTCTGTTCACGCTCTTTTGCTAATTGTAACCACTTGGGAAGCACATTTTTCTTCCATTCTTCTTTCTCACCCTTAAGTTTTTTCAGATCAATCCCCACATAGGCTTGAGCTTTTTCCTTTGATGAAAGGTCTGGCATGGGAACGGGCTCGTTGTGTCCTAACGTTGCAAGTACCCTGGAGAGCTGTAAGCGCGCTTCTGAGGCTTTCTCTATTCCATCGGCAATTATTCGCATACTCTCAAGGGGAGCATGAAACGATGCACCATGGCTTGCGGCTACAAAATCCCAACGCCACTGTGCTTGCCTGATAAGTTTCAATACTGGCTCCATCATTTTTTCATTGGCGCCATTATCCCAGGCGAATTTTGCTTCTATATGTGCCTTTACCAATAAGTCTTCCAGTACAATTTTTTGGGTATATACTCTGTCCTGCCTGTCGTAAACGTTCTTAATGAGTTCTTCCTTGGTTTGTTTATGACAAACCATACATGAGGCTTCCATGTTATTTAAGGGGCTCTGAACCTTATGGTCGGTAATTTTCTGGCTACCTTCAGTTACGTATGGCATATGGCAATCGGCACATGAAACCCCGCGCTGGTAGTGAATGGAATGTTGGAAAAGCTCAAAATCGGGGTGCTGAGCCTTTATAATTGGAGTTTTGCTTAAGGGGTGAATCCAGTCGGCAAATGCGTATTCGTCGTAGTACTTCTCAATGTCATCAACGTTAAGTCCTTTGTCCCAAGGGAAGGTTACATATTTACCATCGCCTTTAAAGTAGTACTCCACATGGCACTGGGCGCACACCATAGTGCGCATTTTATTTAACGGCAACGACTCAACATTCTTACCCATACGCTCATAAGCCTCTTTTAATGGAATTTGGAACAGGCGTAGAGTCATATCGCTTGGATTGTGGCAGTTTGCACAACCAATAGGGTTTACAATTTCCGAGAGCATAGCCGACCACTTTGTTTTGTAAAAATCGGCTGGCGACATTTTAGCCATAACCCTGGCAACATCGGGGCTCTTGCAAGCCCAGCAACTTGAATTTTGAGGGCCCTCATTCTCATTGGCAGGTGTGCCAGTGCGTAACGTATTATGAACATCCACCACAGAGTATACATGACCTCGTGCCTGATTAAAATCTTTTGAAAAGGCATAGCCGGCAAAGAGTATTACCAGTCTTGGGTCTTCGTCAAGTAAATCGCGAAAAGCGCTTCCGCCATATTTTGACCGGAAAAGGGTATCGGACATCTGGGAGTAGGTTTGATACTCTCGCGGAAATGCCATACCCCATGCCTCGTTTCGGGGCTCAAACTCATCGATCTTATACCTTGGAGTATTCATTAGGTTTGCTTCTGTTCGTCGTTGAACAATGCTGGCTGCCAGTAAGCCAAGAACAAAAACAACAATCATTGTTCCCAGAAATAATGCCCATCCAATCCATGGATTTTTGGCAATTTTTTCACTTAACGGAGTTTTCATGTTGGTATAGGTTTAATATCTATTTAATCAGTTTCTTTAACCAGTTAGGGGTATCAGTTTTAGGCACTGGTGCAGTGCCATATGGTGTTGCGGAAAGGCTTTTTACTGTGCCATGGGGTACCTCACGGTGGCAATCCCAGCAACGTTTCCCATTTCCGGCAAGTATTGCATCTAAATCGACATTGGCTTTAACCATGGCTGTGAGGTTTCCATGGCAGCGTATGCAGTTTTCCTGAACCACTCTTTGCCCAGGCTTATGCATGAAAATGGTTTGGGGGTAAGTGTTTAGTGTAAAGATGGTG
Source organism: Tenuifilum sp. (assembly GCF_037481895.1). Classification (NCBI taxonomy): domain Bacteria; kingdom Pseudomonadati; phylum Bacteroidota; class Bacteroidia; order Bacteroidales; family Tenuifilaceae; genus Tenuifilum; species Tenuifilum sp. The sequence continues at coordinate 11,573 of NZ_JBBFKU010000016.1, read as the reverse complement.
GCATGCCGCAAACCATCGTTTGCTTTAAAGTAGTACTTTCGGATAATGTTGTCGTGGGGTACGTGGCAATCGTTGCAGGTTGCGTGTTCCCTATGCGATGAGTGGTGCCAGGTAACATATTGTGTCCTCATGATATGGCAATTGACGCACGTAGCTGGGTCGTCGGACACATACGACCATGCCCTGGAGGTATAAAAAACAAACAATCCTGTTCCAGTGAAAATACCCGCCAATACAATTACTGGCACTCGCCAGTTTGGTGGGGGTTGAAAACGTTTTAGTATCTGTTTAGCCCAGTCAAACATATTGATGTTTTTTCAAATTTAGGTAATAAGAAGTTTAGAATCAATTTAAATATTTGCGCTTATACCACATCATAAAGCCCGACAATACCACTACCACAAGGAAAATGCCTGTTAATGGAACCACCAGGATGTAAAAGTCGCCAAGCATAAAGCTGAAAATTCGACCGGTATGGATTTCTTGAGCCAGATTCCACAGCGGGAATTTGAAAGCATCGGCAACGGCTGATGGCATTGGAATAGCCGGCTTTGAATGATGCAAAGCAACCATCCCTTTATCGTAATCGAAGATGTATTCTAACCCAGAAATGTGAGCGTACCCCGATACAACATTTTCGCCTAATGGTTTTCGTAGGCCGCTTTCTTTTCTATGCAGGTTGCCTGTTATGTAGTTGAAAGTTTCTCCCGTGTCGGGGTTCCAACGGAATAATCCGCTAAAGCTTCCCACAAGGTAAAACACGCTGTCTAGAGGTTCAAGAACATTGATACCCATTACGCTAACTGGTGGCTGATTGGGAAATTTGGTTAAGGGCTCTGAGAAGTCAGCGCAATGGTAAATTCCATCGGACGTTGCCAGGATGAACTTTTTCCTGGCTGAGTCAAATCTTAAATCGTGAAGTTTATCGTTCCAGTAGTAGCTGTTAGAAACCTTTTGGTTGTTAAGCACTATTTGACTATTGGCAATAGCTAGCAGGAAAGGAGGTCGCAGGAAAGTTCCTGTTAGACCCGATATTACCAATAGCAATGTAGCCAGTGCTCCTACCTTTAAGTGCCATTTATAAGAGAAACGGGTGGTACGTTTTAGTTTATGGAACCTGAATTGCTCATGGTACCTTTTAATTATTTTGGGGGATAAAAAGTAGATAATGCCTGTAATGCTTAAGAATATCATGACCAAGGCAACCAAATCGGCTAATAATCGTCCGGGAATTCCAAAAATCTCGCCGCTATGAATATTCCAAAAAAGCCGGAAGGTTGATATTTCTTTTTTGGAACCTAGAGGGGCTTTCAAATCGATTGGCGTAAACTGCAGGGTTTGTGCCGATGTGTAATATATTGAATTTCGTGTTGTAATGTATATATTTGATTCGACCACCTCAATTGAGGTGCAGAATTCATCGCTTTGGGGTAGGTGCAACTTTACCCAATGATTTGCCCCTTTGCTAAGCCAGTACAAACCGAAACGGGTGGCAGCAAGTATCCCGTTTGGGGTTACTTCAAGGTCAAAAATCTTTCTGTAATCGCTCCCTTCCGGGATACCACCCATTAAGGGCTTCCAGTTTTCAAAATTGCTTTTGGTAAGCCAAACCCCAACTCCCCCATAAAGGATTATAGAATCAGAGTTAATGGTTCTTGCTCCTTTTACCGATGCCAGGTTCCAGTTTTTTAACTGGTAGTTCTTAGGTAAATACTTACGGTTGATATCGATATGGGCAATGGTTTGCCGGTGATTCATCAAAACTCCCGAAATGGCAAAAAGCAAAAAAAACAATGTAAATACTAAAGCGGGCCATTTGTGGTACTTCCGTAGAGTACTATAAAAACTCATAATAGCAAAAGGCTTTTTCTTTCTGTAAAATGTTTACGGTTTATAGAAATAGATGTTAAAGTGTTCATCGTCAATTTTTTCTACCCAGTGTTTTATTCCCAAGCTCGAAGCTTTATCAATTAAGGGCGCAGTAATAAATGGGGCAACCACTTTGTAGATTTTATCAGTACTCAGGTCGGTTAAATCGGCCATTATCTGGTTAACTGGTTGCTCGCCAGCCTGTAACATCACCCTTACATCAATTTCTGAGGCAACTTTGTTAGAATCGAACCATTGGGGTTTCTGGGTGGTGAACTCCATCTCATCGGCACCCTCAAGCAAGTCCTGTCCTACAGCTTTCCTGAGGACATTAATAAGTTCCTCTACCTTAACATTTCCTATTGCTGCAGCTTGCTGAAGTGTTGCAACACGAGCAACTGTTTTCCTTAGAACAGGATTTTTCAGCTTTTCAAAAGCTGGAACATACCCAATAAGCACCTCCTCGAGCTGCGGGTATGCTTCAATTAGCTGCAAAACCTTGGTTTTAGGTGTTATAATGAGTTTGTTTTCGTCCATAGCTATTTGGAATATGATAGAATACGTTGTTCACCTTCAAGTTTACGATACACTGAAACATTGTGCGAAACCTCCAAAACACCAAGGTATTCGCCTTTCTCGTTTCGTAATGCAAAGTACTCGATATGTATTAGGTTGCCACCAATATTAATCCAGAATGGGGCTCTTGAAGCCTTTCCGCTTTTAAAGTCCTCAATGATTTTATCAACAATGTGAGCACTGGCTGGGGGATGGCATAATCTTACATCGCGGTTAAGAATAGCCCTGTTACGCTGGAATATTCTTTCGGGGCTTTGCGAGAAATACTTAACCTTATCGTTTTTGTCAACAAATGTGATATCAACTGGTAATGTGTTAAGGATTGCCAGAAGTTCTTCCACTGAGAAACTACCCGTTGGAAGTTGAATGTTTTCGGCTGTTTTGTTTAACTCCTGAAGTTCGCTGCCTTCAACCCATGATGGTTTCCATTTTGTAGGAGGGTCGTATAGGCAAAAGCCTATCTCAAGCTGCTGCTTATGAATCTCGTACCAGTCAGCTTCAGTAAGCTTATCCAAGGCCATGGGGAAAAGAATTTCTTCCTCCTTGATAATCATTTCCATAACACCTTTAATGGCAGGACGAAGCACAATCTCGCTTGAGGCAATTAGTTCGTCGCGTGATATCCCTTCGGTTTGCAGGAGTTCAATTGAGCCTTTAATAAGCTCCCTTATTTCATCGTGTTTTCCCCACATTACCTTTGGAGGGCCAGTAATTCCCTGCTTTTCAAGAAAGGGGAAAAGTAGGTATTCCTTTCGCTGATAGTGCTTATCTACATCAAACAGAGCGTTAAACTGTCCCCTAAGCTTGAGTGTCAGTTTTGGGATGTCAACAGCATCACTTGACTCAAGTTCCATGAGCGATTGCTCAATGGATTGGCAAAGCTGGTTGAGTTCTTTATTTTCCTTAATGAACACATCAACAGGGTGACCGTCAGGAATTTTCTTAACCGTTGTGAGATCAATGTTTCCCTTCAGCACTGCTGAATGTACATCGCAAAGTTTCAGTACTTCCTGTTCCGGTAAACCTTCGCTAATCAATTCCTGCTCAACCTCAACTACCTCGCCATAGGGGATATTAGTCAGGCTTTGTATTAGTTCCTGCCGCACTTCCTGTTCTGAGTCGCCTTTATGTAACCGGAGAATGAGCTCTTTGAGCTTTTTCTTCCTGTTTTCGGAGTTATTAATCAGTTCGCTCATGTTTTTTCTTTTAAAGTTAGGAATATAATAATCGCAAGGCAAGGGGATTGATTAGTGTCAACTATTCCTTTATCATGGTTAAAACCATTTTAAACCTTTCCTCGGCCTGAAGCGCATGAGGTATGTTTGCAGGCATAATTATTGTTTCGCCTGCAACCAGCTGGTGGGGTGTTCCACCGATTATTATTGTGGCTTTACCTTCAATAACCTGAACAACGGCATCGAAAGGTGCTGTGTGCTCGCTTAGACCCTCACCCTTATCGAATGCAAAAAGCGAGATGTTTCCCGTTGGGCGTTTTAGCACATTTTTACTTACTATGCCGCCATTGCTGTATTCAACCTCATTTATAAAGTTGAACTTTTGTCCCTTAGGAAATTCATTCATTAAGTTCATAGCTGTTTGGATTTATGTTAGTTCAATTTAATAGAAGAATCCCAGCCGTAGTGCATACGGCTGGGAAAAAGGGCTAACCTACCATTAACTTGATGTCTTCATCTACATTAGTAATTCCACCAATTCCAAAGTTCTCAACCAATACCTTTGCTACATTTGGTGAGAGGAATGCAGGAAGTGTTGGGCCTAGGTGAATGTTCTTTACTCCCAGGTAGAGTAGGGCAAGAAGAACAATTACAGCCTTTTGCTCATACCATGCAATGTTGTAGGCAATGGGGAGTTCATTGATATCATTAAGTTGGAATACCTCTTTTAGCTTAAGTGCGATAACTGCCAGAGAGTAGGAATCGTTGCATTGACCGGCATCAAGTACACGAGGAATTCCACCAATATCGCCCAAAGGTAATTTGTTATAGCGATATTTTGCGCAGCCTGCCGTGAGGATAACAGTATCCTTTGGTAGTTTCTCAGCAAACTCGGTGTAGTAGTTGCGATCCTTCATGCGGCCATCGCATCCGGCCATTACAATAAACTTACGAATAGCTCCCGATTTTACAGCATCTACTACCTTGTCGGCCAGAGCAAACACCTGTTCGTGAGCAAATCCGCCAATGATTTCTCCCTTCTCTATCTCAACAGGAGGTTTGCAACGCTTTGCGTGCTCAATGATTGCGCTGAAATCCTTTGGTTTTCCATTCTCCCTGTCGGGGATGTGTTTTGCGCCCTCAAGACCGGATGCACCGGTTGTGTAAATCCTGTCCTTATAGCTAGCGTTGGCAAGTGGTGGAACAATACAGTTAGTGGTGAAAAGGATTGGGCCATTGAACGACTCAAAATCCTCGCGCTGGTGCCACCAACTGCTTCCGTAGTTACCCACAAAGTGTTTGTATTTCTTAAAAGCAGGATAGTAGTTGGCGGGTAGCATCTCGCTATGGGTGTAGACATCAACCCCAGTGCCCTCGGTTTGAGCAAGGAGTTCCTCCATGTCCTTAAGGTCGTGACCACTGATTAGGATTCCCGGATTGTTTCGAACTCCAAGGTTTACCTTGGTGATTTCAGGGTTGCCGTAGCTGGTGGTGTTGGCCTTATCGAGCAGCGCCATGGTTTGCACACCATACTTCCCGGTTTCAAGTGTGAGCGCAACCAACTCATCGGCATTCAAATTCTTTGTGATATCGGCCATGGCTTTTTGCATGAATGCGTAAACAGTGGTGTCCTCAAAGCCAAGGTTGTAGGCATGCTCGGCATAGGCTGCCATCCCTTTAACGCCGTAGGTAATCAGCTCCTTAAGGGAACGGATATCCTCGTTGGTTTCGTTCAGAATTCCCACGGTGGCAGCTTTAGCATCAAACTCTTCGGGCTTACCTTCCCATGTGCATCCCTCAAAGGTGGTGTCAACCTTTACCCCTTTCTTTTGGGCTTCCTCGCGCAGCATGTTACGAATCTCTATGCCCTTTTCAACACGCTTCGTGATGGCTGCCTTATCAAAATTGGCATTGGTAATGGTGGAGAATAAGCTATCGAAGACATACTTGTTAACCATAGGGCTTTCGTAACCCTTTTGCTCGCGGAGCGCTGTGCTGTAAACGCAAATCCCCTTGGTTACAAAGAGCAGGAGATCCATCATGTTAGAAAGATCGTCGTTTTTACCGCAAACTCCCTTGATTGTGCAGCCTACTCCTTTGGCTGCTTCCTGACACTGATAGCAAAACATACTCATAAATTGATTGTTTTTAGTTTGTAATAAAATGTAATTAGTAGATATTAAGAGTTTTACACCCAATTTGACTCTAATATTTCACCTTGAATTCCAACGGTTATCACCTTAATAGGAACCTTGCGTTTTGCCTGTTCCATGGCCATACGGGCTAGCTGAACAAGCCCACCGCAGCAGGGAACCTCCATTTTCATCACGGTGATAGTGTCAACCTGTGCATCGTCAATTAGCGCAGTAATCTTCTCAACATACGATTCCTTGTTTGAGTCGAGCTTAGGGCAGGCAATAGCCAAGGTTTTACCCTTCAGGTATTGGCTATGGAAATTGCCAAGGCTGAACGCCACACAGTCGGCTGCAAGTAACAGGTTTGAGCCGCGGAAATGACCCGAGTGTGGGTTAATCAGGTGTAGCTGTACGGGCCAGTGGGTTAGCTCCGATTTGCCAGAGACCATACCCTCAGCACCTGCATTGGCTTGTGCAAAGCTGCGAGCTGCCGAACCCGGACAACCCCCACCATGGTGATGCATGGGTTGAGGCTTTACCTTGGGCTCGCTTGTGCCACAGCCGCAGGCATCCTTGGTGTGGTTATGCACTGCTTGTAGCACCTCATCTACGCTGAACGTGAGTTTGTCGCGGTTGGCCAACAGCCATTCAACACCCTGGCGCAGGTATTCCTTTTCGTTATAATCCTTTAGGTGCTTTAGGTGAGCAATAACGGTATTCTTACCGTTTGCCACCATCTTGCTAATGGTGTGCACCTCGTCGTAAGGCTCAGCCTCGCGGTGCTCGATGGTAATGGCTCCCTCGGGGCATTCGCCTATGCAGGCTCCAAGTCCATCGCACATCAGCTCGCTGATCAGAACAGCTTTGCCATCAATAAGCTGTAGGGCTCCCTCGTGGCAACCGCTAACACATAGTCCGCAACCGTTGCACTTGTCCCTGTCAATTGTAATAATGTCGCGCTTCATATCTGTTTGTTTTAATTGTTATCAAATTGGGTTGATTTGTTTTTCTGAGACAAAAGTAGGCCAACCCCACTCCGCGAATTGTAACATATGTTACACACGGTGCGGATTTTGGAGTTTTGAGGGTTGATATATATCAATACCGGAAGTTGTGCGGCGTATCAGACTCCTGGAAACCTAGTGGCTATTAGTGTTTGAAGATAGTTGACAGTAGATAGTTGATGGTTGATAGTTGATAGTTGATAGTTGATAGTTGATAGTTGAGATTGCGGTTTGAGGGCTCCCTGTAAGTGAACATTCTCGCCGTAGGCGATATGGTATTGTAGGTTTCCGCGCAGCGGATAGGGAGATATAATTGAAAAATCTATAATTTTATTATTCCCCGCATGGGATAATTTTTTCGCCGTAGGCGATATGGTATTGTAGTAGCAAACCCAACGCCCCACCGTTTTTCTCTTCCCCGTAGTGGATAAACCCCAAATGCGTAACCCTAGGGGGTAAGGATATTCAATCCCGTTGTTTTTTTTACAAAACCCTATGCCCTACGGGCAAAGCATTTGGTGCATGATTTTGCCATAGGTGATGGGGTAAATGTAGGGGTTTATGAAATAATAGCAATTTCCCAGTAGGTGATAAAAAGATAGACAATAATAAGAAAAACAGAATTTTGCCCACAGAGTTACACAGGGTTTTACACAGTGTTACACAGTGAAAATCCATCAAATCTGCGGAATCAGTGTTCCATTCCCAAACACCAAACACTAAACACTAAACACCAAAAACCAAACACTAATCTACCATCAACTAACCTTTCCTCCTTAAATCTCTTCCGAGTACTTACCCCTTAAAGAGTCACTATTTCAACTCTTCCTCTAAGATTTTTTCGAGCGTTTCCACGCTTATTCGCTTAGCCAAAATCTTTTTGTTTTTGTCCAAAACGTAAATTACAGGCGTGGCATAGATATCGTAGAGGTTACGGAAGTTTGAGCTGAACGTAGGATCCCAAACATTTATCCAGGTTAATTCGTTGGTCTTTATGTATTCCATCCATTTGGGCTGGTCGCCCTGGGTGTAAACGGCAAACACCTCAAACCCTTTACCCTTATACTTCTCATAAACCTTTTTCAGCTCAGGGGTAACCTTTTTACAGTGGCTACAATCGGGATCCCAGAAGTATGCAACAGTAACCTTGGCATTAACATCGCTTAAGCGGTAATATTTCCCATTGGGGTTTGGCAACCAAAGGTCAGGGGCTACATTGCCAATAATATTGGGCTTTATGGCTTTTACACGTTCGGCAATCTTATCGAGCAGTTTCTGGTCGGCCCACCAGGCTTGGCCTCCCAGGTAGTACTTTTCAGCCACTGCCACAAATACACCATCCATTCCCATTCGTTCCGAAGTTTGAAACTTATTGGTTAGGGTAGATAGGATGTACTGGAACATCTCCTTGTTGGCCTTTGCCCTCTCTATCAGTTCAATTGCTGCTGGGATAATGCTATCGGGCATGGGGAGTAAAACCCTATCGAAATACACATTTATTTTACTCTCCAGTATGGGGGTTCGCAGTAGTCGAGCATCGGAAAAATCGATATTATCAAAAAAATGGTAACGGTTATAGTTGTAGTTATGCGCCCAAACCAGCGAATCGTACTTTGGAGTATCCTTGGCAATATTGTGCTTGGGTGCTTCAACATTCCGCATGGCTCTTATAATTGCTGCAAGCAGGGTGCCCTTGTAGTTGGTTTCCACCTCGTCCCAGTAAGCTAAAACCTTGTTGTTAAGCTCGTTCATTTTATCGCGGATGGCATTGGCCTTAAGCGAATCGGAAAGCGATTCCTTCAGCTGTTCCGAGAGCTCCTTGCTCTGCTTCTGCATGTCAATCATGAAACGCTGGTACTTAATGAACCCTTCGTTTTCACTAGAGTTGGTGAACCTGAGGTTTTCGAGCAAGTTATCCTTGGATGTGGCAACTGAAAATTTCTGGTTCTTATCAACAAGCACCTCAAAGTAGTTTTTCTCTGGCAGTATAACAAGGTATATACCACCAGGTAAAAGGGTGTCGCCTTCAAACACGGCAACTCCTTTGCTATTTACAGTGGCGGTATCTTTCACATACTTCTTATCGCCAAAGTGGTAGCCTAGCAATAAATCGCCCTGGGTTAATCCATCAATTTTAACTTCAATCCTGTATCCGTTTTTTTGTGCAAATGCACTTGCAAAAACCACTAAGCTCAATGTGAGTGTAAAGAGGAAAAACTTTTTCATAGTTCATTCAATTTTCATGGAAGCAACAAGCAAAGATAGCATTTTTGAAATGAGCCAATATTGATAGCCCTATATTTCAACAAAAATACAACCTGTTTTGTTAGTGTATCAAATTAGATACCAAATTTGATGGATACCTGGAAAGATGCCCGGCCAAACCGTTTAGTTCGTGAGGTTAGTCCTTACCTTTTACAGCATGCATATAACCCTGTGGACTGGTTTCCGTGGGGCGAGGAGGCTTTTGCGAAAGCTAAAGCAGAAAATAAACTTTTGCTCATAAGCATTGGTTACAGCAGCTGTCATTGGTGCCATGTAATGGAGCACGAATCGTTCTCGGACGAAAAGGTGGCTAAAACCATGAATGAGAGATACGTTTGCGTTAAGGTTGACCGTGAGGAACGTCCCGATGTCGATCAGATTTACATGAATGCCGTGCAGATTATTACCCGTCGCGGGGGTTGGCCCTTAAACTGTTTTGCCTTACCCGATGGCCGACCGGTTTACGGAGGTACCTATTTCCCAAAGGAGAACTGGCTTAGCATTCTTGAGAGTCTCGATGAAACATGGAAAAACGAGCCTCAGCGCATTTACGAGGTTGCCGATGAGCTGGCCGAGGGGATTGCAAATACTGAGATTATCAGGGTTAAGGCTGATGTCAGTAATGTTAACCTTAATGTCGTTTTAGCTGAAAACCTCAATTCCTGCCGCAATCAGCTCGACTTTAAGTTGGGTGGCACGCTGGGTGCACCCAAATTTCCCATGCCTGGTTTACTGAAATACCTGCTGATAACCGGGCAACACTCCAAGCGAAAGGACTTACTTGCTTTTGTCGATACTACCCTTGAACGAATGGCCAACGGCGGCATATACGACCACGTTGGCGGTGGATTTTTCCGATACTCGGTCGATGAAAAGTGGTTTGTTCCCCACTTTGAAAAGATGCTTTACGATAATGCCCAGCTAATTGAGGTTTACTCCCTGGCCTATAGGCTCAACCCAAATCCTTTGTATAGGAGAGTGGTTGAGGAGACTATTACTTTTGTTGAGCGTCAGCTTCTATCGTCAACGGGTGGTTTTTTCAGCGCACTCGATGCCGATACGGCTGGTCTTGAGGGTGGTTATTACACCTGGGGGAAAAGCGAGGTTGAGCAGATATTGGGATATGACTCAGAGCTTTTCTGTGTGGCTTACGGTATTACTCCAACCGGTAACTGGGAAAGCACCAATATTTTATTCCGCTCCCTTACCAATGCCCAGCTCTCGAGCCTTTTTGGACTACCCGAGGGTGAGATTGATTACAGGCTTAAAACTAGCCTTATGAAACTAAAGAACCATAGGGATTTCCGTGTGCCTCCCCTTGTCGATGATAAAATTATCACCTCGTGGAATAGCTTGATGATTTCGGCACTATCCACTGCATATCTTACCTTTGGCTACGATAAATACCTTCATCTTGCCATGTCATCCGCAAATTATCTGATAGATAACCATGTTAATGACGACTGGACACTTAGCCGGATTACATGCAAAGGGAGGGTTTATGGTACTGCATTGCTCGACGATTACGCCTATACAATCAATGCGTTGATAAATCTTTACCAAATCACCAAGAATACAGTATGGCACGATTATGCTGTTAACCTGGCTCAAAAAACTAAGGAAATTTTCTTCGACATCAATTCAGGAATGTTTTATTACACTCCTGTCAGCACAGAGCTTATTACCCGTAAAATGGAGCTGATGGACGGTGTTATGCCTTCGGCATCGGCTGTAATGGTAAGTAACCTGCTTGCACTTGCCGAACACGATACTAGCAGTGAGTATGGCACAATTGCATTGCAAATGATTGCTAACGTAGGGAACCATATTAAACAGGGCAATGTTTTTGTTCATACTTGGGCATTGCAGCTTTTGAGTACCATTCTGCCAGTTGCTGAAATAAAGGTAAATGGCGATGATTTGAATGCTGCCAAAATGTTGATAGCCTCAAAATTGGTTTACCCTAAGCTAAAGTTCCTGCATTCAACCGATATACCCAACAAGTACCTGCTCTGCATAGGAAATACCTGCCAGTCGCCTACCGATAATTCCGAAGATATTGTAAAGTGGACTAACGCTATTAGCTATGAGTACTATGTTTAGTTGGAACGCATATGGTTTGACCCCCTATAAAACTAGACTAAAAGTACAAACTAAAATTGTACTTTTATGCTGATGGTAAAACAAATTCACAAACGGACACCCCAGGAAAAGGAGAGGATTCTCCTGGATATCCAGCACCTAGGGGTTACGGCAGGCTGTCGTAAGCATGGCATATCGAGGGTGCTATACTACGACTGGCTAAACCGGTACCAGGCCTCAGGGCTTGAGGGCCTGGAGGATCGGCGGGGTAAGAGCGCCGATGCCCGCATAAAGCGGCTTGAGAAGGAGAACAGGCTGCTGAAGGAGCTGCTGGCAGAGAAGGAGTTAGAGTCCAAGCTGAAGGATGAGCTCCTAAAAAAAAAGTTTGGACAGCAGACCAGAAACGGGAGGTGATAGGCAGGTATGTTGCCCAGGGAATCAGGGTGGCCAATGCGGTAAGGATGGCA